>JAURHZ010000005.1 GCA_030833025.1 Armatimonadota bacterium | reverse complement strand
CACGAAGGCAGTGACACAACCTACTTTGTGATTGTGGATGATGCTGGAGATGCCATTTCGTGGATTCAAAGCGTGTTTCATAACTTTGGGTCTGCTTGGATGCCTGCGGGAACAGGCGTGCTTTTCAATAATCGCTTGACCGGCTTTTCCCTCGACCCGATGTCGCCAAATAGCATCGCGCCTGGGAAACGTCCTGCGCATACGCTCAATGCCTGGCTCGCAACGCACGGCGATGGCAGTCTTGCCTATGTGGGCGGAACCCCGGGCGGGCACGTGCAGGTTCAGACAAACCTGCAGCTGCTCGTAAATGTCGTAGACCTAAACATGGATGTCCAACAGGCTATTGAGGCTCCTCGCTGGCAACATCTGAGTGCGGCGGGTGCGGTGAGCAGTGAAGAAGCTGGGGATGGCATCCTCGAAATTGAAAACCGCGTGGATGACAGCCTGGTGGATGCACTGAAGGAACGTGGACATGATGTCCGCTTAATCGGCCCGTGGGCGCACGGCTCGGCGGCGCAGCTGATGCAGGTTCTGCCTAGCGGAGCATATGCGTTTGGTTCAGATCCGCGCTGTGATGGACAGGCCGCGGGTATCTAGACCGTTCCTCCTGTCAAAACGCCTTTACAAACGATAAACATCCCTGAAATTAACCAAATTCACCGCCTTTCAGCATGAAATCCGTAAAGCGCTACCTGTAAACTGCACTCTTGTGCGTGTGCAGTGCTGCATGCCACAAAGAGGTGGTTTTTCTTGTCTGTTGATCAAAGCTGGTTTGTCAAGCCAAAAGGCACCCGAAATCGCACCAGTGCAGGTGGCATCATTGTTCGTTCCGAAAATGGGAGCTGGCTTGTCGCTCTCGTGCGGGGCGAAGGGGATGGCGAAGGATATGTCCTCCCTAAAGGCGGAGTTGATAAAGGCGAAACCCTTGAACAAGCTGCCCGGCGTGAGATCTGGGAAGAAGCAGGATTTTCACAGCTTTCTTACATCCGGAGTCTTGGCAAAAAGAGCCGCCTAAGCTTTGACCGACGCCGGTGGATTACGACGTACTACTACCTCTACACAACGACGCAGATCAACCCAGTGCCGACGGACCCACACGTCGCCTATATCACTGAGTGGTTCCCTGTCTCTGGCCCGCTACCTAAGCTCTTTTGGCCCGAGCAGCATGAGCTCCTGATCGACACCCTCCCGGCCATCGAAGCCATTCCTCATCCGGCAACTCAGTCCACATAAGGGCGCATCGGGTGAGCTGATGGCTTTGTCACCGATGTAGCATCGGGTATAACCTATCGAAAGAACCGCATTCACATGCCTCCTTACGTACGCAAATACCTCGTCGACCACGCGCTCAGCGCAACACCGGGAATCATCACCCGCTTCTGTAACGGTGTCTCTGATGCCATCGCAGACCAGAATCAGGGCCCTGATTACTTCACCCTACGTGAGGTCCTTGCGCATCTCGCCGACTGGGAGCCAATCTGGCTGGAGCGTATTCAACGTATTGTTCAGGAAGATGTGCCCGTCCTTCCCAACATCGATGAAGGCAAAATGGCGGAGCTGAACGGATACAAGACCACCCCTGTGGATGTGAGTCTTGCGAACTTCACCAATGGACGTGCTGCTCTGGTGGAATATCTTCAGTCCCTCCCGGATGATGCATTTACGCGCAGCGGTGTCCGGCCAGAGGTCGGAACCATCACCATCAAGGACATCGCAACGCTTGTCCTCGCACACGACACGTACCACATCGCGCAGCTCGCTCGTTACACCGACACCCCTCAGAGTGCCGATTAGCCTTTCCGTCTCATAGATGCATTTAGACAGGACATCACTTTTGTGAATATTGTTATCGCAGGTGGCTCCGGCCTCGTTGGCTCAGCCCTCATCCCAAACCTTCAGAGCAAAGGCTATTCGGTAGATATCATCACGCGGTATCCCGACCAGCCGATGCCGATGCCGAATGTTCGGTACTTCCACTGGGATGCGGTGCATACGTGGCACCCTGCCATCGGAGCCGCAAGCGCCGTCATAAACCTCACGGGCGCAAGCATGGCAGGCGGTTCCTGGACGGATGCCTATAAACAGGAAATCCGCGACAGCCGCGTACGCACGACACAAATGCTCGTCGAAGCACAGCCACGGGTTTTGCTACAAGCATCGGCAGTCGGAATTTATGGTGATGGCGGGGACACCGTCCTGACCGAGAGCAGCCCGGTTGGCAAGACCTTTCTCGCAGATGTCGCACGTGAATGGGAAACGGCTGCAAGTGCTGCGCGGGGAACCGGCGGCCGAGTGTGTTGCTTCCGGATTGGGCCTGTCCTCTCACGCGAAGCTGGAATGCTTCAAGCACTGATAAAACCTCCGATGCTACCTTTTTCGCCCTATTCTCTTGGCCTTGGCGGCCCTCTCGGACCCGGAACGCAGTGGGTACCTTGGGTTCACATTGATGATGTGGTCGGGATGTTTATGGCTGCAATTGATGATGAAAACTGGTCTGGCGCGGTCAATACGGTGGCGCCGGGCTGTGCAACGATGAAGGAAATCGCGGTCGCGATCGGGCGCGAGCTGCGAAAACCGGCGGCGCTCAAGGTCCCATCTTGGGCACTCAAGCTGCTCCTTGGTGAATTCGCGGATGCCCTCCTCGTGAGCCAGCGCGTATCCGCCGACCGCGCGAAGGCACTTGGATATACATTTGCCTTTCCAGATATTGCATCCGCCTTGCACGACCTCATGCACTAGCCTTTCAACGCACTGGGGCACGTGTATTAACGTAGACATCCCCTGATGTTGCGAATCTCCCTGCAAACAGAGTGTAATGAGGTATGAAGCAGCTTGCAGGCAATGTTGCCATCGGGTTTTCACTCCTCCTGACCGTCGGTACAGCATCGCTAGCCGTGTCCCAGACAGCGCGACCTACGAGTGTAAATGGTGCATCTCGTGGACTGTACACACCGCGTGTAAGCTACCGCACCGATGTATTGCCAATCCTGTCCGCCAAGTGCTTCTCTTGTCATGGCCCAGATGATGCAGCGCGCAAAGCTGGCCTCCGCCTCGACACACCTGAATCGCTGAAACCTGCCGCCAGCGGACAAGCTGCCGTGGTGCCGGGAAAGCCACTTGCAAGCGGTGTTATTAAGCGCATCACGCTGAAATCTGGTGCGCTCCAAATGCCACCGGCTGAGACAGGACACCCGCTCACATCCAAGGAAATCCAAACCATCACGGACTGGATAAAATCCGGAGCCAAATACGAACAACACTGGGCTTTCATCCCGCCGAAGCGCCCAGCGTTGCCAACAAACAGCGGTATGGCCGCTTGGAGCAACCACCCGGTTGATGTGTTTGTGGCATCGGCGATGAACCGCTTTGGCTTACGCCCAAGCCCAGACGCCGACAAACGCACCCTCCTCCGCCGGGCTGCCCTGGACCTGACAGGCATCCCCCCAACGCCCGCAGAGATAAAGGCCTTTGTGGATGACAAACGCCCCGATGCCTATACCCGACAAGTCGATCGCCTCCTCGCAAGCCCTTCCTATGGCGAACATTGGGCACGCGTCTGGATGGACCTCGCACGCTACGCCGACTCCAAAGGCTATGAGAAGGACCTCGGGCGAAGCATTTGGCGGTGGCGCGATTGGGTAACAGATGCCTATAACGCCGATATTCCATATGACCGCTTCTCGATGCTGCAGCTGGCAGGTGATTTACTCCCAGATGCCACGGAAGAAGACAAAATCGCCACTGCTTTTCACCGAAACACGCCTACAAACGATGAAGGCGGCACGGATGACGAAGAGTTTAGAACAATTGCCGTCAAAGACCGCGTTGATACCACCGGTCAGGTTTGGATGGGCCTGACGTTTGGCTGCGCCAAATGCCACACGCACAAATACGACCCCATCACGCAGACCGATTACTATCGCTTCTACGCCATTTGGAACCAGACCGAGGATGCGGACCGCTACGATGATGGCCCAACGCTCAGTGGTCCAACAGCATCGCAGAAGGCCGAGCTTGCGCGCCTGGATGCAACAAGAAAAGCGCTCAGTAGCGAAATCCACTCAGGGGATTCCGCGCGCACCGCCGCATTCCGTACTTGGAGTGATGCACAGAGCACACAGGGCGTTTGGCGACGCATTGTGCCGTCAGGTGTGACGACGACCAATGGGGCCAAAACAACACAGCGACCAGACCGGTCAATCGTTGTAAGTGGACCGCATGCGCGGACCGAAGTCTTAACAGTAACGATGCCGCTCGAGCAGCAGACAGCCGCGATCCGCCTGGACATCCTCAAAGACAAGTCACTCCCAAACATGGGTCCAGGCCGCGCTGGACACGATCAGAATGTCGTGACGAGCGAAGTGGTGCTGCAGGAGAAGACTGCCGATGGCACGCTTCTTCCGGTGCGAATCGTCGCTGCAAAGGCTGATATCGAACAGGGCGGCTGGCCAGCTGATGATGCATTCGATGGCAAGCCAGGATCTGGCTGGGCATTCTCCCCTGAGAACAACAAGCAGCACGCCATCGTGTTTGACCTTGAACGGTCGATTAGTGCCGCTAGCCAGCTGGTCGTAAAGCTGGAATTCAACCACCCTGAGCTCTCAGCGGGATGTTTCGCGCTTTCATCTGCTTCAACGCGGCAGACAGCGAAGGCCGTTCAGCAACCAGGCATCGCTGAGCTCCTCCTCGTCCCGGATGCAGAACGCACAGCTGAAATGCAGGAGTTTATCGACACAGCATTCTTGTCCACATACCCGGAGGGAGCACCATTTCTCACACGCTTGAACCAGATAAAGGCGGATGAAAAAGCGCTCCGTGAAAACTTCCCTAACACACCAATCATGCGTGAGCTCAATACTAAGTCGGCACGGGTTACCAAGCTACATAACCGCGGCAGCTTTTTGGATCAGGGCGCGGTTGTGACAGCGACCTTACCGGGGATGTTTGGCCAGCCAAGTACGTCTACCCCATCCCGCCTGGATGCCGCGAAGTGGCTGTTTTCCCCGGAAAACCCGCTGACGGCCCGCGTTGCCGTCAATCGCATTTGGGCACGTCTCTTCGGGCGTGGTTTGGTAGAAACAGAAGAAGATTTTGGCACACAAGGCGCACAGCCAAGCCATCCAGAGCTTTTGGATTATCTGTCCATCGCATTCCGGGATGACCTGAAGTACTCCCAGAAGGCACTCCTTAAAATGTTGGTGACAAGCCGGACATATCAACAGAGTGCGGTTCGTTCAAGTGATGCACGGCGCATCGATCCAGAAAACCGCTGGCTATCCGGGATGCCGCGGGTTCGTCTGTCCGCAGAAGTCATCCGAGATCAGGCTCTCTCTGTCTCGGGCTTGCTCGCGACGAAAATGGGTGGCCCACCTGTGATGCCGCCACAGCCCCCGGGAATCTGGAAAACGCCCTACTCCGGGATGCAATGGGTGACATCGAAAGGCGATGACCGCTACCGCCGCGGGCTCTATACCTATTGGCGACGGTCAAATCCGTATCCATCGATGCTGACATTTGACACGGGTCAGGGGGATGTTTGTACGATGCGTAGGATTCGTACAAATACGCCGCTGCAGGCATTGGTAACGATGAACGACCCGGTTTATGTCGAAGCGGCAGGGGCGCTTGCTGCGGGTGCACTCAATGTTACCAGTGACGCACGTGGGCGTATCCAGTGGATGTTGGAGCGTGCAACTGGCCGCCGCGGCACTGATGCCGATGTTCAGTCGCTGCAGCGCCTTCTTACCAATGCCCTCCACCGCTATCGTGGCAAGGGTGCCGCTCAGGCAAATGCGCTGTTAGTTGCGGCAAATGCAGATGTCCAGCGAAGTCAGGATCCAGGGATGCAGGCAGCGCTCACCGTTGTTGCAAACGCAATCTTAAACCTCGATGAAGTCCTGATGCGCCCATAGCGTGCCGTGTATCAAACCGACAAAATATTGACAAAACTATGATTTTGTGCATTCGATGCCAAAGATGCTTATGTAGATGGAACGATTCCCCGGAAACTATCTTGTGCGAAATTGCGTCTTGAATCGTGATGGTATTGGTACGCCAAGGTTACTAAGGATGGACAACAGGATGAAGCAAGCGTGGACAATCGGATTAACAGGACTGATGGTCGCAGGGGTTGCCTTTAGTGCTGGTGCACGTCCGGAGGTAGCGGCGAAGCGTTCAAACAGCCTGCTTGCACGTGTTCCAAATGTACGTGACATCACAAATCGCCCGACATCCCTTAGTCAGCTCGCCGGTCCAAAAGGCTTAGTGGTTGCGTTCACAAGCACATCCTGCCCAGTAACAAAGCGTCAACTCGCAAACATCGCCCAGCTTGAAGACCAGTTCCGCGCCAAGGGCATCAACTTTGTCTATGTGAACCCGATTGAGACAGATTCAGCATCCGATGCGACACGCGTTGCAGCATCCACGGGGCTGAACGGCCGCTACATCATCGACAGTGACAAAACCATCTCGCGTGTGCTTTCCCCGCGTACTACGGCGGAAGTCTTTGTTTTCAATGCAAATCAGGAGCTGGTATACCGCGGTGCAGCAGATGACCAGTACACCGTCACGGGCTCGCTTCCAAAGCCGCGCAATCAGTGGCTGCTAAGCACGCTTGGAGCCGTGGTCACGGGCAAAAAGCCTGCAAAGGCAAATGTTGAGCCAAGCGGTTGTGCTCTAGAGCCGGTTGCGGAATCGCCTGCTAATGCAATCACGTTCTATGACAATGTCGCTCCAATCATCCAGAAAAACTGTGTGAGCTGTCACCGTGAGGGGGGTATTGCCCCGTTCAAGCTGGACACCATCGCCGATGTCAAGGCGCACGCAGCCATGATTAAGCAGACGGTTGAGCAGGGAACCATGCCTCCTTGGCAGGCTGCACCTGCCGTGGGCACAACAAAGTCCCCGTGGGTCAATGATTGCTCCATCCAGCCAGCGGACAAGGACACCATCCTGACTTGGCTTAGTGGCCCGCGCCCCCTCGGTAACATCGCTAAAGCGCCAAAGCCGCTCCCTGCCATCAAGGATGGATGGACGCTTGGCCAGCCTGACATGATTGTCAACATGCCACAGGCTCTGTTTGTACCGGCGACCGGTGTTATTCCGTACAAAATTATGGATGCCGAAGTCAAGATCACCGAGGACAAATGGGTGCAATCCGTAGAGGTTGTTCCTGGCGCCAAGCAGGTTGTCCACCACGTGTTGATTTTCATCCGCAAGCCTGGGCAGTTCACGATTGAAGACTTGAACGAGCGTGCCAGCTTCTTCGCGGCATACGTCCCGGGAACATCCACAGCCGCTTGGCCAGAAGGGCTTGCAAAGAAGCTTCCTAAGGGCACTGTTCTCCGTTTCCAAATGCACTACACCACCAATGGAACGGCCGTTTCCGATCAGACCAAGCTAGGAATTCGCTTTGCCGCCAAGGCTCCAGAGCACGAAATCAAGGTTACGGGAGTGTCGAATACCCGCTTCCGTATCCCGGCAGGCGACCCAAACTATAAGGTCGTGTCATCGATGCCAATCCCGATGGATGTAAAAATGACTGCGCTTATGCCCCATATGCACGTCCGGGGCAAAGCTGCGAAGTATGAGCTCGTACTTCCGGACGGCACACGTAAGCTGCTCCTCGATGTCCCTCGCTACGACTTCAACTGGCAGCATACGTATCGCTATGCCGAGCCATTAACGGTTCCAAAGAATAGCCGTATTGAGTACACCTGCTGGTTTGATAACTCAACTGCCAACAAGAATAACCCTGACCCGAAGCGTGAAGTGCCGTGGGGACCGCAGACATTTGATGAGATGCAGCTGGGTTATATCGAGTACTACGCCACCGGCAAGGATGACACAACTGAGCTAGTCGATGAAGACCAAGCCATGGATAGCATGTTTGAGAACATGTTTGGTCAGATCGATAAAAACTCGGATGGCGTTGTAACACGCGATGAGTTCCAGAATCCGGCGTTTGCGCTCCTCGACAAGGACCGTGATGGCAAGTTGACGAAGGTCGAAGCCAAGGTCATCATGCAGTTCATCGGACGCGGCGGCTTCGGTGGGGCCCTTGGTGGGAATGGTGGGCGTGGGGCTGGCCGAGGACGTGGAGCGTTCCCACTCGGCGGAGGCGCACCCCAACAGCCATAGCCAGCTGCAATAATTTGGATCTGAAGGCTGATTGCTTACAAGAGCGATCAGCCTTTTTGTTTTGTATGTCAAACCTCTAAAAAACACACTTTGTGAACAAACCCCAAATCGCATATATTCGAACTATGTCGCCTGAAGAAATCGCCGCACAAATCGCATTCGAAAAGACAAAAGTCCTGACAAGACGCCACTTCTTCGGCGGTCTCGGGATGGGATTTGGTTCGATCGCCCTCAGTGCTCTGGATGACTCAGTTAGCGCGGCACCACCCCAGCGAACACCTACTGGACAAGCGAACGCTGTCACAACCGTTCTCAAAGCCGCATCAAAGCCTAAAGGTGAAGCAACCTTCGAGCAACGCACAAAACGCCCCGCAAAAGCCGTCATCTACCTCCACATGGCAGGCTCCCCAAGCCAGCTCGAGCTCTTCGATGACAAGCCAGTCCTTCGGAAACACACTGGCGAAAAGTGCCCGGATGAGTTCCTTAAAGGCAAGCGCTTTGCCTTTATCCGCGGCGTCCCAACGATGCTCGGCGGACTCTTTACCTTCAAACAACACGGGCAAAGTGGTCAGGTCATCTCCGAACTGCTTCCCAATATCGGAAAAGTCGCCGATGACATTTCCGTAATTCGCTCCTGCAACACCGATCAGTTTAATCACGCCCCCGCACAGCTCTACGTCCAAACGGGCCAGCCCCGCCTCGGCTATCCTAGCCTCGGCTCCTGGGTAACCTACGGCCTCGGCACGGAATCCGCCAACCTCCCGGGCTATGTCGTGCTCTGCTCCGCTGGCAAAGTCCCAGATGCAGGCAAGTCCGTGTGGGGCTCCGGTTTCCTACCAAGCGTCTATCAAGGCGTGCAATGCCGCACGGATGGCGACCCTGTCCTCTACCTCTCAAACCCCGCCGGGATGGACCGGGACCTGCGCCGCCAAACCCTAAATGCCATGCGCGACCTGAACACCCTTCAGGAAAAGTCACTCGGTGACCCGGAAACTGTCACACGCATCAAGCAATACGAACTCGCCTACCAAATGCAAGTCTCGGTCCCGGATGCGATGGACATCAGCAAGGAACCCCAGCACATCCTTGATCTCTACGGGGCAAAACCCGGCTATCGGAACGACCTCGAAACGATGGCGGATCCACGCACAAGCTACAAAGCCGATGACCCATCGTTTGCCAACAACTGCCTCCTCGCACGACGCCTCGTCGAACGTGGCGTTCGCTTTGTCCAGCTTTTCGACTGGGGATGGGACCACCATGGCTCAAGCCCTGGCGAATCCCTCGATGAAACCCTTCCTATCAAAGCAAAGCAGATCGACAAGGCAATCGCTGGCCTGATCACTGACCTGAAACAACGCGGGATGCTCGATGATGTCCTTATCGTCTGGGGCGGTGAGTTTGGCCGTACCCCGATGATGCAAAACAATGTCAACACGGAGCTGAAAAAGGGACTGATAGGCCGCGATCATCACCCACACGCATTCACGATGTTTATGGCAGGCGGCGGAATCAAGGGCGGTATCTCTCTTGGCGAAACCGATGACCTCGGCTACAACATCACCAAAGACCCAGTCAACATCCGGGACCTCCAAGCGACCATCATGCACACAGCCGGCCTGAATCCGCATCGCTTCAGCTACCGCTACCAAGGCCTTGCACAGCGCTATATCGGCCCATCGGATGAAGGTAAAGTCCTCAAACAATTACTGAAGTTTGGCTAATCGTTGCAATCCGGGTTTTGACGGGATGCCCGGTGCGTAGCAGGGTAACATCAGGTGTAGCGACGCCCAGATTCTGTGAAGTCTGACCGCGTGGCGCGAGTCCTACCATCCACCGCCCAGTGCGGAGTGTGCACACCTATGATGAACTTCCACAAACCGCTTCCCATACCGCGTATCCGTGCTGTTTTCAGCATTGCTATCGCTGCGTTCGCTCTGGCACTGTCACCTACAATTGCCAATGCACAAGGCATCGGACGGGGACGAAACATCATCAATGATCGCTTCGCGACCGTGTCCAGCGGCCCGCAGGAAGCGCTCATCATCGATGTCCCAACGGGTAAGGGGATGACATCTGCACCCGTAGTTGAGCGCCGGCTTCGTGCGTACTGGATCGCCCAGCAACGCGCCATCGGTGCACAAGCGAAGTCACAAGGTTCATCAAAAGTCACACTGCCCATCTCAACACTGATCCGTAATCGGACATCCGGACGCCTCGTCGCTCCCCCAAGCAAAAAGACCACCCGCGGTTTTGGTAATGGCAACCTCACGCTGAGCTTTGAAGGCTTCAACGGCGCAAGCCTCGCAGATTCGAATGGCAACCCAATTGTCCTTCAAGACTTCCTTCAGAACTTCTACGATGTTGTAAAACCAAAGCTCGATGCGCTCTATGGAAAGCCATCCACAACAAGCACGGTAGCCATCAAAAGCATGGGCTTCTTCGAGACCGGTACCGCCACCGATGTCGAACGCCTTGCATTCGGTGCCTACAATGTGAGTGAAAACCGCATTTACTTACCTCTGTATCGCAGCATCGATACGCTTGCGAATGCCTTTCTCCTCAACCTCATCCATGCCTACCATGGGCCACTGGCGCTCAGCTACGATGCATGGGAACAAGGCTTCGCCCGCGCCGCGGCGAGTATCATCGCCCGTGATGCCAGCCTCGGTTTCCAAGATCCGACCGCAAACAACCTCTACACGCTGCTTCCCCAGTACGATCTCCTTAACCACCCTGCGCTGGGAAACAACACGTTCTTTCCACCATCACAGGCAAACATCCCCATTGATGGCCAGTTCACCATCGCAAAAATGCTCCAACCACGCCTCGGGATGGCCGGAGCTGCTTGGCTGAAAGTCTGGATGGAAAACCCCGACTTCTTCCGCCAGTTTAATGAGAACTACTATGCAGCTGTAGATGCCGATCCAACGGGAAACCTTCAGGGGAATGTCCCATTTTTGTCAGCATTGGCGCGCGGAGTCGTCTCCGATGTCGAAGGTTTGCCGTTTCAACAATGGATGCAGCGGCAGTTCATTCTTGACACCAGCATCACCGGTGGCACTAAGCTCTACCCGTTTATCCTCCCAAGCGAAAACTCTGCCGCTACCGGCCAGAGTGCCCTGATTGCGCTGGTTTACTACCGAACCGCACCAACGGGCGATGAAACGCTGCTCGATGGACGCGCATTTGCGGAATACCACGATGCGACCGGCTCGCGGATTCCATCGCTGGGTTCATCCAGTGAGCAGGCGCAAGTCATCGATGGTGAAGGCTTTCTGACCACGCTCTCGTTCCCTAGCCAAGGATTTGATGATGGCCGAATCACGATGGACTTTAGCATCGGGCAAATGGCAACCCGCGCTTACCTCCCAAGTGGTATCACCGGCGATCTTCAAGTGATCTGGGCCGGCACGGCCCCGACAGGCGATGTCAATGTCACACAAATCCTCACCCCCGGTGGACAACAACGCAACGGACAAACCAACATCGCACGCGCCGGCGCTGGCTTCACCCTAGGTGCCGCATTCGGTGAGCTTTACAAAACACGTATCTCACGGCCTGGCGTCTCCGTCGGCGAAGTCATCACGGTCAGCCGCAACCTCGGGGATGGCATTAACTGGGTCGTAATCAAGACCGACAACACCGCTGGCGGTATCACAACCGTAAGTAAGCGCTTCCCGACAAACGAGCTGCGCCTCGTGAGCTTCCCAGCGCGCCCTCTCAATGCCGATGCCAGCGCCATCATCAACCTGCCCTACGCAGCTTTCGTCCTCACACAGTACGATCCACTGCGCAACCTCTACGAAATGGCAGTGCCTGACAAACCGCTCCTTGGACCGATTGTCCCAGGTCGCGCCTTCTGGATGAAGCTTGTCCCTGAAAACAAATCAACTCACGAAGTCGCATACACGGGCGAAGTGCCAGCAACCGACATCGATCTGCCGGTAGCGGCACCGTTTGGCTGGAACATGATAGGTTCTCCCTTCGATGGACTGATTGATACAGCAAACCTCCGCGTTGGCTTTCTGGACAATGACCCCATTAGCTGGGCTGAGGCTGTCACCAAAAACCTGATTGCCGAAGACATTTTCAAATGGGATCCTGCGACCCGTAAGTACATCGTGGCCACACAGCTCGAAAACACCGAGTGGCAAGGCTACTGGGTGCGTGTTTACGCGCCATCCGGTGTCACAATCCTGATTCCCGGACCAAACTCGACAACGCGTGCTGCTGAGCTACCAGGGTCATCCCGGGCCGTTCCAGCACCTGCGCTGCAGAGTGAGCTGCGTGTTAAGATCACGGACACTGCGGGATCCGAAGAAGTGCTAACGGCTGGAACAGCTGCTGGCGCATCCGATGCCTTCAACCGTGGACTTGACAAAGAGGGCCCTCCCTCCGCCGGTGGGCAGCTCGTGGCAACGTTCACCGCACCCGCCGCCAGCCGCATCCGTGGTCGCCTCCTGCGCGATATCCGCTCGAATGCAAGTAGCGTGAGCGGCACATGGGACATCGATGTCACTCCCGCCAATACGGGAACGCTTGCCCTAAACGTAACCCCTGTGAACACTCCCAAGGATTCACGCATCACGCTCCTAGACCGACAGTCTGGGACACGCCACGCCATCAACCAAAATGGACAGGTCGTGGTCCAGGGCGTTGCTGGAAAGCCGATGCGCTTTCAGCTCATCCTAGCGCCGAAGGCATCGATACCATTGCAGGTCAGAAACATCCGCATACAGGCGTCCGGCCGTTCGAACAACGCCACACGCATCGTGGTTCAGACAACGCGCAGTGCAGAGACAGCGGCCAACCTTGAGACACTCACCGGACGAAAGATCGCCGCGCTGACACCATCAAGAGCAGCATCCGGTACCGAAAGTACCTTTGTCTGGGATGGCCGTAATACCGATGGACGGGATACGCCGGCGGGCACGTACATCCTGCGAATTACGATGGTGGATGAAGATGGTAATCAAGTTGTGACCACCCGTCCGTTGACGAGGCTGAGGTAATCCATGGAATCGAATGTACAAACACCTACACGCCGTGAGCTGCTTTGGATGCTGGGATTTGGCAGCATCGCGATCGGAGCAATCGGGTGCGGCGGCGGTGGCGGATCCAAGACAACCAAGACGACGGTAAGCGGGATTGTGCGTAACGCCGCTGACAACGATATCGAGGTCGAAGGGGCAACAGTGCTTATCGGTGGCAAGTCCGCCGTGACATTTACACGCGACAATGCCAGTGTTGCAAACCCTGTCGGGACGTTTCTGATCAACGATGCCCTTGTCGGTGCATTTACCGCTACGGTCACGGTCCCGGGGAAGCCCGCGCAAACGGTGGCATTCCAACCTCCCGTTAAGGCTGGCGCAAATGCAGATATCGTTTTGATTATCAATATCGGTCAAGTTGGCGGCCGGGTTCTCGCACCAAATGGCACACCTGCCGCGGATGCGTTTGTGTCCATCACGACAGATATCGGCTCCGTAAGTGCCGTCACGGACAGCACAGGTCGCTTCCTTCTGGAAAATGTCCTGGAGGGGACAGCAGAGCTGACCGCAAGCCTTGGGCCCGCAAACGCCGTCAAGACTGTAAATGTAGTTATCGGGTACACGGACATCGGCGATGTATCGCTTGTCGATGATGGCAACACAAACCCGCCTCCAACGGCCAATACGATTACCGGTACGGTTACAGACAGCACCAATGCGGCAACAAAGCTTGCCGGCGTGAGCGTGGTGCTGTTACGGAATGAGATTCAGGTGGAAACGACCACAACGGATGCAAACGGGAAGTATGGCTTCCTACGCCCCGTTGGAACATACCGAATACAGGTACTGGCTACGGGCTACCTTGATGGCGTTAGCGACGTGTTTACACTGACAAGTGCGAATACACCTCCAAATGCGCCTAAGGTAATTGACATCAGCCTCGTCCCACGAACGTAATTCTGAAACGATTGGCGCATGCGATGCCATGGCATGATGCCTAAAGGGATCAGGAAATCGTCCCTTTCCGATCTTGGTGCGTCAAGTATTTCATTTTATGAATGCCATTTGCACTAAATACAGCGGATAATTCAGCCGAAACCAACCGTAGCGCCCATAAAGGCCTCCACAGTTTTGGAAGAATGCCCTCAGTGGTATGGTGAAAACATGATCGCATCGAAAAAGATAACTTTTGGCACCGATGGCTGGCGTGCAGTAATGGCCCGCGAGTTCACATTCGACAATGTCGCCCTCGTCGCCCAGTCCATCGCCGACCATGTCAACGGTCAAGGTAAGGGCAGCAAAGGCATCGTCATCGGGTACGATGCACGCTTCCTCAGCGAGCAATTCGCAGCTCTCGTCGCTGACATTCTCGGAGCAAATGGCATCCCTGCCTATGTCGTCGACCGCGACACCCCAACGCCTGTCGTCGCTTACACCATCAAGGATTTGAACCTCGCTGGCGCCGTGATGCTATCTGCATCCCATAACCCTCCTGAGTACCACGGCATAAAGTTCATCCCGGACTACCTCCATCCTGCTCTTCCAGCGGACACAGACCCTATCGTCAGCCGGATTGCTGAGCTTCAGGAGAATCCTGATCTCGTTAAAACGGGCGGCCCCACGCCGACGAAGATCAACCCACAGCCTGCCTACTTTGCACATGTGCGTAAGCTGATCGACTTTGATGCCATCAGCAATGCGAACCTGACCATCTGCGTTGACCCTCTCTACGCGGCAGGGCGTGGCTACCTCTCTACATTGCTGGAAGAGGCTGGCGTAAATGTCCACACCATCCACAATGAGCGAAACCCCCTCTTCGGTGGAAGCCTTCCGGAACCAAATGCAACCAATCTCCGTGAGCTTGGCGCGCTTGTGCGTAGCACGGGTTCACAAATTGGTCTGTCCTTGGATGGCGATGCAGACCGCTTCGGGATGGTGGATGAAACCGGCACTTACATCACCAGTAATGATGTCCTTCAGCTGACAGCATGGCACTGGGCCCAGCGGATGGGCACCGGCGCGATTGTACGTTCCGTTGCAACCAGCGGCCGTATCGATGCCATTGCTCGCCAAATGGGCGTCAAAATCATCGAGACGCCGGTTGGGTTCAAGTGGGTTGGCGCGATGATGAAGCAGCACGATGCCATCATGGGCGGTGAGGAATCCGGTGGGCTTTCCGTTCGTGGTCATATCCCGGAAAAGGATGGCATTGTCGCTGACCTCGTCCTTACCGAGATGGTGGCAAAAACGGGCCGCACCCCAGGTTCGATTCTTGCGGAGCTACGTGACCAGCTCGGAACCTATATCGCCACGCGCATCGACCTCCGCTTGCCAGAAGCCAGTAAAGTCGCTCTCATGGACAGCCTCCGTAACAACCCACCATCGGAAGTTGCAGGGCACCAAGTTGTTTCTGTCAACAAGGCAGATGGCGTCAAGCTCCTCCTCGATGACAACTCTTGGCTACTGATTCGACCAAGTGGTACCGAGCCACTGGTTCGCGCGTACATGGAAGCAACATCCGATGCCGGTGTCGCGGCGCTCAAAGTAGCAGCACACGCGATTGCACCGGATGGCGTGGATGTAACGCACTAACGGTAAATGCAGACCCCCGAAACCAAGAACAAGCGGCGTCCTATGCAGCTCCCGATGCTGTTGGGAGTGGGCGCACTTGTGCTCGGTATCGGGGGTTCTGTTTTGCGTGACCGAATGCTTGGAGCTCAGCCAGCAACCGTTGAGAAGCCGCTCCCTTTCGATGCTCTTCCGGTAAACGAAACGCGCTCCACAGAATTTATGCAGCCGGTGGCAGCCGTTATTGATGATGAAACAGCATCGAAGCTTGCCCGCCGTGCTGACCCAAAAATGATGAGCTACATGGGCGACCGCCCAGACTTATCTGCATCCGGCAGTACACAGACAACGAAAGATGTGCCATTTTTTGGTAATCTCGACGGTGCCACCCCGGATGACCATGAGCACCGGCATACCCTCCTCGAGCATCCTGGCCTCACAATTTCGTATTCCGGGCAAAGGCGCACCGCCAACTGGGTTTCGTGGGATGTGACCGAACAGGATCTGAAGGGTCGCCCGCTGATGCCACGTCAGCTAACAGAAGACCCACGCGCTGGTGGCCCTCAGTGGTTAGGTAAGGCCGATGAAATCATCGATGCAAAGCTGATTCCACTGCAACTTTGCCCACCACAGGACCGTTTATCCGACAAAACTGCGCAACAGTCGACCTATCTGATCACCAATGTGGTTCCGAGCTACGTCGCGGTCGCGAATGGTCCGTGGCAGGATTTTGAGCAACACTGTCGTGGACTTGTAAAGCAAGGCTTTGTCTGCCATGTCATCGCCGGTACGATTGTGGATGACTTGCATCAACGCACGGTTCCCAAGTCATCTATTTTCATCCCAGATGCGTTGTGGAAAGCGGTTCTGGTGAGCCCGCCGGGAGTCCGGTCAGCCTCTGATGTAGATGAACATTGCCAGCTACTCGTTATTCGGGTACCTAACCGGCCGGATATCACCGATAAGAGCTGGCAGGCTTACACAACAACGGCCGCCGCATTAGATGCGACGACCGGGTTGAATCTGTTGATGTCCTTCAAGGGAGACATCGCGGACATGTTACGCAAAGCACCTGCCGGCCCGATGCCGGTTCCGATGCGCTGAGGCGTTACTTTCGTCCGCGGCTAAGGTCGAGAATTTCAACCTTACGGAAATCCACAGGATGGCTCTCGCTCTGAAGAGAAATCGTGCCACGCTCAAGGAGCTTGGGAGTTCCTGGAGTCCAAGCAGATTTGGAAATGGCATCCCGCTCATCAATCTGTGGCTGTGTGTACTCGAGCACAAGCTTGCCATTAATGAAGTGCTTGATGGACTCGGAACCCAGAACTTCCACTTCACAAGTCACCCACTGGTCACCATCAAAGGTATCCGATGATGAATCGGTACAGTGCGGTGTAAACAACTTGCCCTTCATCACCACATTGGTGCCTGGTGTGCAGAGGTTAGCGGTGCTGCGTTTGCCATTGCCAAGTCCACCGAGGAGCTGTACCTCGATCGAACAAGGGAAGTCTTGGGTAAGGGTCATCGACTCCGGGGTCTGACCGTGCAGCATCAGGCCAGAGTTACGCGTTGCCCAGCCGGGGCCATCTGGGAGCTGCTGTCCGACGAAGCGGTACTCAGCACGGATGCGATAGTGGCTGAACTGGGTCTTGTAGAACAAGTGCCCAAAGCGCTCATTGAACTTTCCACCGTATTGATCATAGCGAACGGAAATCATCCCGTTCTCTACACGGAAGGTATCGCCAAAATTGACGCCTGCCGGTGATCCGACGATCTTTGGCGTCCAATCCTTGAGGTCACGCCCATTGAACAACTTTTGCCACTTTTCGAACATCATGGAAACCCTTTCAGAAGCCTCAGTGTATCAGCGGTGACAATCCATCAATCGTAAACATGCGGCGTAGTTCATCATCCGATGGGCGTCGCCCATATTCGCAAATGCGGTATGCCTCCACCGAAATGGCCGTTCGATCACCGTGTAGGCGAGCATCTTTGGAAGCAACAGTACGCACGGCTGCTCGTGCCAGAAGCTGCTCGCGGAGACGTTTACTACGGGCTGCATCATCGGCCGGCACGCTATCAAGTTGGCCCGCGTTATACGGAAGCCACTCAAACAGCTGCGAGATATGGCAGGCAACGGAATCCACTTTCTGATCAAAAACATCATCAATCGGCACGGCAATCTCTGGAATAAAGGCCCCATGCTCCGTAAAGACATCAAACCAGTGGGCAACCACCGGCATCCGCGTCAGAAATGGAGTGTCCGGACACATCATTGGGACGGTCAACATATATGTGGCATCCACGACGAGTTGCGCCGTGTACCGATGATCACGGTGATAATCAACCGTTCGGTTGAAAATGACGAGGTCTGGCCCCTTGCCGGGGTCTCCAAAGCTGCGTATCGTTCGGATGACGGCTTCTGTTGTCGGTTTATCAACATAGACTTCGCCATCATGGACATCGAGACAAATATAGTCCGCACCTACTGCCGCTGCGGCATTTTTCGCTTCTGTTAGCCGACGTGCAGCGAGACGAGATGGATCTGCAATGTATTCATCTGCGAAGTGGCCCTTATCGCCATTTGTGATGGAAACGTAGCGGACCTTGTGCCCGCGGCCCGTCAAGCGAGCGGTCAGACCGCCACAGTTCAGCTCGTTGTCATCCGGGTGGGCCCCGATAATCATGATGTGCAAAGGTTGCTCCATGGCATCCCTTTCACTTTGTTCACCGGTGCATCCTGCTATGTGGCAAAGAAAAACCTCCCAGCTGCATTTGCAACCGGGAGGCTATTCACTTTTGTGACCGCTGAGCGGTCACGGCTTTGGCTTAGTAGCCGCCCATTCCTGGTGCGCCACCGCCAGCTGGTGCTGCTGCACCCTTTTCAGGACGCTCAGCAATCAGCGCTTCGGTGGTCAGAACGAGGCCTGCAATGGATGCAGCGTTCTGAACAGCGGAGCGGGTGACCTTTGCAGGATCGACAACACCGGCTGCCATGAGGTCTTCGTAGGTATTGGTTGCTGCATTGTAGCCAAGTCCACCTTCGCGAACCTTGGAGACAACAACAGAGCCTTCCTGACCAGCATTCTCAGCGATGGTGCGCAGTGGTGCTTCGAGAGCGCGTGCGATAATCGCTGCGCCAATCTTTTCATCACCTGTGTAATCACCAGCATTGATTGCATCGATAGCCTTGAGGAGAGTGGTTCCGCCACCAGGGACGATACCTTCTTCAACAGCTGCACGGGTTGCCGAAAGAGCATCCTCGATACGCAGCTTCTTTTCCTTGAGCTCGGTTTCGGTTGCAGCGCCGACCTTGATAACGGCAACGCCACCGGCGAGCTTTGCAAGGCGCTCTTGGAGCTTTTCACGATCGTAGTCAGAATCGGAGTGACCGATCTGAGCCTTGATTTGTGCGATACGCCCATGGATTGCATCTGGATCGCCAGCACCCTCAACAATGATGGTGTCTTCCTTGGTGATGACGATGCGCTTTGCACGGCCAAAGTAAGAAAGGTCATCGAGGTTCTCGAGCTTGATGCCGAGGTCTTCGGTGATGAACTTGCCACCGGTGAGGATAGCGATGTCTTCCATCATGGCCTTGCGGCGGTCGCCAAAGCCAGGAGCCTTGACAGCAACCACATTCAGGATGCCACGAATCTTGTTGACAACCAAGGTTGCCAGCGCTTCGCCATCGACATCTTCCGAAATGATGACCAGTGGGCGGCCAGCACGGGAGACGGTCTCAAGAGGCTTGATGAGGTCTGCGACAGCCGAGATCTTCTTCTCATAGAGGAAGATGTATGGCTCATCGAGGACGGCTTCCATGCGCTCTGCATCGGTGACCATGTACGGCGAGATGTAGCCCTTGTCGAACTGCATTCCTTCAACGAGCTCGAGCTCGGTCTGGGTGCCCTTGGACTCTTCAACCGTGATGACGCCATCCTTGCCGACAGCTTCCATCGCCTTTGCAACGAGCTCACCGATGGTGCGATCGTTTGCGGAGATGGTTGCGACGTTGGTGATAGCTTCTGCACCTTCGACCGGGGTCGCGATGCGGCGGATTTCGGCAATCGCTGCTTCAACAGCCTTGTCGATACCACGCTTGATGATAGTTGGGTTGGAGCCTGCAGCGACGTTACGCATGCCTTCGCGGACGATGGCCTGTGCGAGAACGGTAGCCGTTGTGGTTCCATCACCGGCAACATCGTTGGTCTTAGATGCAACTTCGCGAACGAGCTGAGCGCCCATGTTCTCGAACTTGTCTTCGACTTCGATTTCCTTGGCGATGGTCACACCGTCGTTGACGATGCTTGGGCTGCCGAACTTCTTCTCGAGGACAACATTGCGTCCCTTAGGGCCAAGGGTGACCTTGACGGCATCCGCGAGGATGTTTACGCCACGCTCAAGGGAGCGGCGTGCAGATTCGTTGAACTGTAAATCTTTAGCTGCCATGATTAACCTTCCACGACTCCAAGAATGTCATCTTGGCGCATGATCAGGACATCTTGTCCATCGACCTTGACTTCGGTTCCGCCGTACTTGGAGTAGACAACCTTGTCGCCAACGTTGACTTCCATTGGTGCAACGTTTCCATTGTCCAATGTCTTGCCTGGTCCAACTGCGATTACTTCACCGGTCTGTGGGCGCTCTTTAGCGCTATCCGGGAGAACGATGCCACCGCTGGTCTTCTCTTCAGCATCAAGTGGCTTTACAACAATACGATCACCTAATGGCTTAAGCATGTTTTTGATCTTCCTTTTCCAAAAGTCACATCGGCCGCCGGATTGGCACTCAAACCATCCGACTGCCAGCACGCAAATGTTACCGCTGCACGCAAGGGACTTCAAGATGTTGATTTCTTAAACTTACGGGATTTTCGTAGGTTTTCAGACACGGTTTACGCTACCCAAGTGGTGAAAATCTATGGGAACCAGCATCCTGCAAATGTGGTCTACTGGATATATGTTGCGTGCTCGTCCAACTCAAGAAGTCGTCGTCCTCGTTGATGATGCAAACACAGTGTTAGGTACTGCTCCGAAGGCCACTGTGCATACAGATGCCACACCGCTTCACCGTGCATTTAGTTGCTTTTGCTTCCGCCGGGATGGCAAGCTGCTGACGCAGCGTCGCGCGCTCCACAAAATAACTTGGCCAGGCATTTGGGCGAACTCCGTGTGTGGGCATCCGGGACTGGATGAATCCAATGAATGCGCTGTTTACCGCCGGATGCGACACGAGCTTGGCATCACCACCGCAGCGAAGTTGGCCTGCATGGCCCCCGAGTTCCGCTACCGTGCGGAGCTCGATGGCATTGTAGAAAATGAACTCTGCCCTGTGTTCGTGGCCCTCATCGATCAGGATGCAACGCCAAATCCTCAGGAAGTCGATGCATGTGCGTGGCTTTCTTGGAGTGAGTTCGTATACTTGTGCCGGCATGTCTCGGGTGCATACGCCCCGTGGACCATCCTTGAGGTAGAAGCACTCCTCGCAAACCCGGATTTTGTCCGAATGCTGGCAACCCTTGGAGTGGATGCCAACGCGGAGACTCTACCGACAGCATAATCACCGCGTTGCGTTCTCTTAGGAATCGATTACCTTTGAGAGAAAGCCATCCGCGGCACGGAGAAGCCCTTCGGCACCATCGCGGTCAACGCCGCGCCGCGCCATCACGATCGCGGTCTTAACATTGCCCCCGGCAGCATTAAGGAGCGTTTGTACAGTAGCTTCATCCGTGACTTGACCAATATCCGCTACCAACCGCTGTGCGCGCTTGATGAGCTTTGCATTCGAACACTGAACATCTACCATCCGATTGCCGTACGTCTTACCGATACGGACCATCGCTCCCGTGCTCAACATATTCAAAATGAGCTTTTGCGCGGTCCCACTTTTCATCCGGGTACTGCCCTGCAACACTTCGGCTCCTACCACCGCTTCGATAGGAATGTCGGCATCCGAACACAGTGGTGCGTTCTGGCTGTTTGCAATTCCTACGGTCATGGCTCCGCGGCGTTTCGCCTCAGCGATGGCTGTACGGACGAATGGGGCACCTCCACTTGCACTGATCCCAACCACGACATCGTTTGACTGGACATCGGCAGCTTGCATGGCTAGCTCCCCGGCTGCAGCATCATCTTCAGCGCCTTCAATCGCCCGTGTCAGCGCACGCTCCCCTCCTGCAATAATGCCAAAGACCATTTCAGGTTTAACGCCAAAGGTTGGGAGGCACTCACTTGCATCCAGGACGCCAAGGCGACCACTCGTCCCAGCCCCAACGTAAATCAGACGCCCTCCGCAGCGAAATGCATCTGCAATACGGTCAACGGCTATGGTCACAGCTGGAAGGACTGCCTGCACAGCGGCGACAGCTTTCGCATCTTCAGCATTGATTAGCGTAAGCATTTCAAGCGTTGAGAGTTTGTCGAGGTCCTTCGTGAGGTCGTTTACCAGCTCAGTGGTCGGAAGCGGATAGTCCATAAATGTCAGTCTACGGGATGGGCATCAAAGGCAGAAGTCGCAAATGGTAGACTTTTGCCTACGACTTTTGTTTCGGAGGAATTGACATGCCGATTTACGGCTATCGCTGTACTGCTTGTTCACACGAATTTGAGCGCGAGCAGCGCATCACCGAGGAGCCTATCAAGGTATGCGAGCGCTGTGATGCGCCGGTTAAGAAGATTATTTACCCGGTTGGGATTTCCTTTAAGGGTAGCGGCTTCTATGTAAATGACTACAAGGGTAGTTCTAGTACTGCGGCGCCTGCTCCGGTCACGACGACCACGGAAAGCGCGCCCGCAGCGGCGACACCTGCGCCAGCGCCTGCGGCGCCGAGCACAGCCAAAGAATAGTCTTTCTCACATCCCATGATGCAAAAGCCCGCTGGAACCCAGCGGGCTTTTCATTTGCCATTTGTGCATGTGGTGGGGAATCGGTTACGAAAAACCCCCGACTGGTCAGACCAGTCGGGGGTCACATTTCACGATAGGCTTATCGCCCAGCGATTACTTCTGGCTCTTGATTTCCAGACGTCCGGTTGCAGGATCGAAGTTGACATCAACATCGAGGGCCTGACCAACAAAGGACAGTGGAACAATCGCACGGCCGGATTCAACATTGACCTTACGTCCAATGTTGACATTCTCGCCATTGACCTTAGCAGTGGATCCGCCGACCTTGAAGGAAACTTCACGGTCAGCATTCACAGCACGCACAGTCTTTGCATTGTGTGCCCAGGAAACCTGGCCACCGGTGTGCTCAAAGATCTGGCGGAATGGTGCGAGTGGCAAGCCATTCTCGATGCGTGGTGCAACATCGAAAGCGATTTGTGTGCCATCGAATGCAATCTGCAGTGTCTTGCTCGAAAGCTCAGGGAGCTTTGCCAGCGCAGCAACACCAAGCTTAGGCATGTTTGCAACAGGCGCTGCAGCGCGGACCACAGGACTCATCGTGCGCTTGACAACTTGCATCACAACAGGCTTTACCGTTGTGCGCGGTGCAGCGGCAGAAACCGGCGCAACAGCGACAGGACGAGCGATTGGAGTGATGTTGGCAACTGCCTTGGATGCGATTCCAGCAAGTACAGGGGTTCCAAGCGCATCAGGGGCTGGAGCAACAACGGCACCGGCAGGAACGACGACTGCTGCAGGCATCGGGGTAAGCGAGCGGCTTGCAACACGGATTCCACCAGCCAAGGATGGGGTTGGCTCAACGACAGTCGTCGTGATTGCTGCGAGGCGTGCAACTGCAGCTGATGGGATAACCGTTCCCGGCACAGTTGTCGTAACAGACTTTGGTGCGGTTGGTTCTACAACAACAGGCTTTGGCATCGGGGTTGGCGCAACACGGGTGGTGAAACCACCTGGGTTGTCGACATAGACCTGCATCTTCTGCGTTGATGTCGCATTTGCAGACTCGACGTAAGCCGTAGCCTCAACGAGGTGATAGCCATTTCCAACGGTCGTGGTGTCCCGGAAGGGCATTGAATGCCTTCTCATCCTTTGCACGGAATGCTGCCGCAGCTTTGTCATCGAATGACACATTCATCAGGCTGAACGTGTAGTCACCAATCGTCTTGGGTTCACCCACCTTGAGCGAGAACTGGTTGTTTGGCGTTTCCGCACGATCCGGATCATCCATAATCTCATTGGTGTCGCCACCGAGAGCAATATAGGTGTCGCCAAGGATGTGGCGATTAATGGCCGGTGGGTTTGCGAAGAGCGTGTCTTTGCCTTCCCATGGTGCGAAGTAGTAGCTTGGCTCAGCAATCCACGATGACTTGCCTTCCTCCACCTTGATTTTCATGGTGTTGGTTTTGTCAAATGGATGCTTGGAGTGGCCAAGATACGTAAGCTTGTAACCATCCACGTACTGAGCACTGTCCTTCATCAGGACAATCTTTTCCTTCTTGTATTGGAAGGCAACCAGGATAGCGATTCCGCCAAGGACCATCGCAGCACCCGTGTGCGCTGTAAAGCCACCGACGGTCAGCTGTGCGGTCTTCGTCTTCATCCGGGGGATGATCAGAACAACGTTTGCACAGACGGCAAGGGCGCTGGTTGCAAACAGGAGGACCATGAGTGGTGCGCGGTGATGTGTCACAAACGACACCACGGTCATCACCAGAGTTACGCCAATCGCCGCGAGATAAGGCTTGAACAAGCGCTTGAATGCCGCAGGGACATCACCGGTTTTCCAGCCAAGGTAAGGAACGAGTGACATCATCAAGTTGACGACGATAGCAATCGGGAAGCCGACTTGGTTGTAGAAGTCAGCCTGCAGTGCAGAGCCCTGCTTCATCCAGATACGGGTGATGAGGGGAGCGGACATTCCGATGGCAACTGCGATTCCCATGATGTTCATCAGGATGCTTGCAAACGCAAAGCCGCCTTCACGGGACACAGGCGAATCGCAGACTTTATCCTTTGGAATGTCTTTCCAGCGGACGAAAGTGAGCACGATTGGGCCGGCTGTGAACAGGATGATCGCGGTGAGCATCACCCAATAGGCATCCGGGCCAAGCGAGCTGAACGAGTGAACGGAGAAGTCAGCAAGAATACCGGTTCGGGTTAGGAAGGTCCCGTAGTTCATCGCGGCAAACGGAAGGATAGCCGTAATGAAGTTGCTGACGCGGAAGCCGTTGTTTTTGACCTGGAGAGCAAGTCCGTGGAGGAGTGCTGTCAGCAGGAACCAAGGCACGATCGATGTGTTCTCAACAGGATCCCAGGCCCAGAAGCCACCCCAGCCGAGAGTTTCGTAGGCCCAGTAACCGCCGAGAGCCAGTCCAAAGCCGAGGGTTGCAAACGAGAAGAGCGTCCAAGGGAATGCGTGCTTGACCCAGCCGTTGAAGTCACGGTTGAGCAGGCCATGTACGGCCCAGACGCCAGGGACTGCGGTGGATGCAAAGCCTAGGAAGAGAATCGGTGGGTGAATAACCATCCAAGGGTTTTGCAGCAGTGGGTTGAGTCCGCGGCCATCGGTTGGGATAGGACCATCACCGAGCTTGAATGGCGACTTGAGGATCAACAATCCAAGCAGGTACAGCTGAATGAGACCAAAGATTGGCCACACGCTTGCCGTCGCTTTGCCGCTCTTGCGTGCAAGAATCCAGCCGAGGATTGCGGTCCAGAACAGCCAAAGGAGAATCGATCCTTCTTGGCCACCCCAGAATGCAGCAATCAGGTAACGCGTTGCGCTCTGTTTGCTTGTGTACTCTGCAACGTATTTGAAGGCGAACTGGTGTGTCCCGATGAGGTACATCAGGTACGCAGATGCGCCGGCAATACCGGTAAGAGCAAGCGTTACGCCTGTCTGCGCGATTTTTGCCAGCCCTTCTTTACCTTGCCGTCTGGAAAGGACGAAGAGCACGTTTGCTGCAACCGTTGCAACAAGTGCGATGATGAGGAGGCTATATCCGAGGATCATTTAATTGGTGCCGTTCTGGGGACTTGGTGGCTACTTGGTACCGTAGGACTTTGTTTCGGTGCCCTGATACTTGCTCGGACACTTCACGAGGAGGTTGTCAGCCTGGAAGACACTGCCATCCCAGTGTCCGATGGCGGTGATCTCAATCGCCATTTCAAAGTTGGCAGGCTTTGTGTGACCAAACACCACAGGGAGACGTTGCCCGGTTTTCTTTTCGACGAGCGTGAAAGAGAGGTTCCCCGATGTCAGCTTTACGGAGGACTTTTCAAGTCCACCCATAACCTGAACGGTTCCATTGGTCTTTTGCGCTTCCGAAAACGTGATGTATGGCGTCAGGTTTTTGACGAAAGCCGTCCCGGCGCCCACAAGTGCAGCTCCGATAGCGATGGATGCGATGATAGGTCCTAGTTTCATTTGTCATTTCCCAGTTCTGCAAGACGCTTTTCAGCAGCAGCAATACGGCGCTCTGTCATCAGTGTAAATGCAAACAGGCCACCAAGAATCATAAGTGCAACAATCAGCATGGGTAAGAGGTTCATGCCATTCCCCCTTCGGAAGTAAGCTCGAGCTCGGCGATGGCCTGGTTGACCTTTTCCGCACGAACTGATAATCGGAACATCCACACCAAGTGCCAAACCAGCGCGATTGCCATCGGGTAAATGGCCATGCGGTAAGTGACATCAAACTTGGCAAACTTCGGATGCAGGCTCTGGTCGATAAAGAACGTCGGGATGACATAGCCAAGCATCGGGGTCAGGATGGATGCAAACAAAACGTAAACGGCGGAGAGAGCCGCACGGCGCTCTGGGTCCTCGATGCTGGCCCGGAGCGTAAAGTAGGCTGCATAAACAAGCAATAGAACGGCAACGGCGGTCTGGCGTGGGTCCCAGTTCCAAAACGAACCCCACTGGACCTTTGCGAACATCGAGCCGGTGATCGTCGTGAGGAAGCAGTACAGAAATGCGATTTTCGCTCCCACGTACGACTTGATATCCGATGCCATGTCACGCTTGCGGAGGTAAGCAATGCCATGCCAGGCTGCGATGGTGGCGGCTACAAGAGCTACATATGCACAGGGCAGGTGCATCGTTACAAGGCGTGCTAGCTCCGGATTCGCAAACCCAACCGCTGCTGGCACCTTGAGGAAAATATAGCTAAGGCAGCCCGCAGTGAACACAAAAAGTGCTCCTTTTGCTGCCGGCTTCATTTCTCTTTCCATAAAAGTAACGTACCACCTATCGTTTATGCCGAGTTCCGGGTGCTGCTGGCATCATCGATGTATTAGAAACACCTACATCTTAGATTCTACCTACTGCACACGTACAGTCCTATGATTGTCAAAAATGTTCGGAACATCAGGTCCAATGTGTTGAATTATCAAACAAAGATGTTCTGTTTATTTTTAGTCGTTCCAAATGGCATCGAATAGCAAGAGTGATGCCGCGATTGCTAGTACGGCATAACTCAGTAATTGTACGAGGATGCCACCCGATGTATCGAGGAATGCTGCCGATGCCGATAGCCGCCAGCCGATTGCGCGGAGGGTTCCATCGACGCCGCTCACAAATGCTGGTAGCAGAATGGGAAACGAGAGAGCTGCTAGCAGTCCACCGCGCGCACTTGTTTGTGCAACGAGCGCCCCCGTTGTCGTAAAGACCGCTCCCATCCCGATTGCGGCTAGTACTACTACGGCGATCAGTGCTCCTGGATGCTTGACGGTGACGCCAAGCACGCCGCAGGTTGTAGGAACGGTAATGACGCAGACACCCAGCAGGAGCAGCGTGTTTCCAATGAACTTACCCGCCCATACCGCCGTTGCACGGGCATGGAGCCGCAATGCCGTCATCGTTCCGCGCTCGGACTCCACTACAAATGCACGGCCAAGGCCCATCGCACTTGCAAAGCAGACTTGTATCCAGATCAGCGCCGCCGCAATCTGGCTGCCGATTTCCTTGCCACCTGCACCGTTGAGTGGGATGCGGGCTGTCGAAAGAGCCACCAAGGCGATGGAGCATGCAACAAAGAGTCCCAGACTTGCGAGGGCGACACGTGACCGCCATTCAGTCCTAAGTTCCTTACCGGCAATCGCCAGTGTTTCCTTAACCCACATGGATATGCCTCTGTACAAGATCTCGCTCACGCTGATCATTTGTCGCAAGGATTACAATCCCGCCGCGTTGTTGCTGCTCACGAATCATCGAAAGTACGACTTCCTGTCCAGCTTCATCGAGTGCCAGTCCCGGCTCATCGAGAAGGAGAATCGCCGGTTCATGTAAGGCCGCGAGTGCTAGCCGGACACGCTGCCGCATCCCGCTAGAATAATTGCCAATCGGATCATCCAAGCGCTTACCGAGACCAACCTGCGTTAATAAGTCCTGAATGGGCTTACTTGGGCGACTTGTTACATCGGCGAAGAATTGAAGGT
>JAURHZ010000059.1 GCA_030833025.1 Armatimonadota bacterium | reverse complement strand
CGCAATCCGCAGCTGAAACATCTTCATTTCCGACCGGTTCTTCGACTTCATCTGAAGGCGATGCTGCATCGGTGTCCGATTCGACAGCACTCAGGCGCAGCTCTTCCATACGTTGCCGCAAGATTGCCGCAAGGCCATCCGGGTCATCCGTGCCAACCCAAACCTTACGCCCGCTGTCAAATGTCACTTCTATGGCATCTCGGCCACTCACATTGAACAACCAGGCATCCCCAACCCATCTGATTCCGTAACCGGCATACCAAGGAACTGTACGCTCCGAAACCTGCTTAATCTCACTGATCGGGAAGCGGAATGCAACCAGTCCAATACCGTAACGTACTGTCAGTGTCGATTCGGTGACGACCGTGGTGAGCTGATAGAACGCCAGCTGCAATGCGGCGATCATCAGGAAAATGCTTTGGAATTCGCCTCTGTCACCCGGAGAAAGTGCCGCGACAAACGCAAACCACACCGCCATCGCGGTGAGGGCAAAGACCGTAAACCAGCCAAATTGTCGGTGAATGTACATAGTGGGTAACCGTTAACTTTCGCTATCAGCCTACCCTGTCCTTCAGACTTGTCAACCGGCAACAATCTCCACATTGGCGCGGGGGACCGTTACGATTTCTCCGGTTGTGTTGAGCCTTGCTTCCAGCACACGAACTTCGGCTCCTGAACCCACGGTGACGAGGTGGTGAGGAAGTGCGGTTACGGTGGCCAAGAGCCCGAAATAGGGCTCACGGATAATTCGGATGTTTGTGCCTGGCTCGAGGGAGAAGCTTGGAACAACTTCATCGGCTGCGTTACCACCCGCGTTTTCGGTGTCATCTGCGACGATGACTTCCGGGCGGATGACGCCTGCTCGAATCTGCGTCGCGCCGCAGATACTCGCCGTCTTTCCAGTAAGCGACTTGAGGAGATTAAAGGTCCGACCCGCCATCGCAATTGTGCCAAAGCCTTCTGTCAACACCAGTGTCAGAGGGATGTTTTCGTGTCCGGTGATTGCGACGCCGATGTCATAGCCGAGGTAATCGATAAGGTCTTTGTCGACAATACCGCCGACGACGATTCCGGTGACGCCAAGCTCGTGTGCCTTGCGCAGAGCATCCCCGCTCAGGTTTGACCCACCGACAATAATCTTGCCAGCATGCGCAGACGTAATCATGTCCGCAGTGATTGGTTCATCTGGCCCTGCGGTAATCATCATGATCTCGCCGCGACGCTCGCCACCGATGCCAAAAATACCCTGAATAAGCGCACCATGCGCTTCGATTACAACACCTTCGCCATCCAGGACTTCGATAATCCGACCGGGGATGTACGCATCAACCTCGATTGGCGTTGGGGCTTCACGGACACCGACATTTCCAGTGATGTTCGAGATGAGCTCAACAGTACCGGTCGTAGTCGATTTGCACTCGGACTTGAAAAGGCCCCACATCCCCTTAGTCACCGCAACAATATCGCCACGATTGACCTTGTCTCCAACCTTTACGGTGAGGAGAGCAGGGACTTCACTTGGCTCGATGCCAAGCTTGCTGGCGACTTTGATGGGCTGCATGATGCCCGGCAGTTCAGCACGTGCGACTTTGTCTGCAGGCGCGACCCAAGTACCCGTCGTCGAGAGAACGGTGCCCTTCAGAGGCAAGCGCCGAGTCTTGATAATGGTAGTCCGTGCACTGACGGTTAGTCCGGGTGTATATGCGCCACTCATCTATTTCTTATGCCCCCATGCGAGGTGATAATACAGCAAGGATTCTGTGAATCCTTCTACCTTGAAGTGGGCTTCCATGTCAGCCCGAAGCTCATTTTGTGTTAAACGGATGAAGTAGATGCCACCGCCGTGATGGCCTTCCCGCTCACTGAACAGCGATTGTGGAAATCCCCAGCGGTAAGCCGACATCGAAAATCGCCCGCCCGCCGCCTTGCTCTTACAAACCCGTGCCATGTGTGCGATCGCTCCAGCACGCGTCTCAGCCGTCGGAATATGCTCGTAGACACCAAAGCTACCCACGCGGTCAAAGACATCCGATGCCACAGGAAGCATCGACAAATCCGCCTGCACAAAGATAACCTTTTCCAGCTGCTCTGGGCTAAGCTTAGTCTTCGCAACCCGCAGGGACTCACGGGAAAAGTCAACACAAACCATTGCACTACAGCCATCCACAAATGCAGGAGTCATCCGCCCGGTTCCGCACCCGCCCTCGAGCATTAGGTGCTCACGCTTCAAGTCGAGAAAACTCAGCGTCTTTGGCACTTCAAAACTGGTGAAGAGCTTGAGACCCATCATTTGATCGTAGCTACCAACCTGGGCATCCCGGGCCGCCATCTCACTGCGTTTCTCACGCACGGTTGGATCTTCGGGAGCCTCATCGGTACGGAGCGCATCTGGAAGCAGGTTTGGAATACCATCCACGACCTGGTATGTACGTCCACAAGCCGTTTGAAGGGTCGCCTGTGCATCGGTGCCGTTCCAACCAGTCAGCTGGTTTCCCGTCTCCGGACAGCGCAGCAGATTTGCCAAATCCTGTCGATTCAAATGCTCATTCTCTTTCCGTTTGGATGCAACTTTCCAGCGCTTGGGGATGGCGTATGTTAGCACACTGCCTCACGGGGCTGCACCGCCGATAGCTTATAGCTTGCCACCGATCAGGCGGTCAAAACGTACCTCGTATGCTGCAAAATCATCCTCAAAAGGCTTCTTATAGTCTGTTCCACTCGTGTCTATGGCCATCAAGTCGGATGCACACTTAAGCGCAACATCCTTAAGCAATGCCCTGCGCTCGCGGACTTTCATCAGTTTTTGGTTGAGTGTTGCGCCGGGCGTCTGGCCGAACTCCATCGTGATGTAGACATCCGATGTATCCAAGTAGCGCTCCGTCAGCGAAAGGGCTTTCAGAAGACATGCGGTTTTGACATCTTTTGTGGTTGTCGGTGCCGCTGCGATCTTTGCGTAGGCGAAGACGGCATGTGTTTCGGTCAGCTCCGGGATGGCCTTGACCTTACCTGGAAGACCTTCCTCGATATCGATCAGCTTTTGCCACGTTACGAGTGCGCCTGCAGTATCGCCTGCAGCCTCCTGCGCCTCCGCGAGGCCACGGATCACCTGTTGGTTGTTCCTGTCCCGCTCAGCAGCATTTTTATACGCATTTACACTGCCTGCGAGGTCGCCTTTGGACTCGAGGGCCTTTCCAAGCACATACCAGCGGCGCGCGGTTGGCTCGAGGTTTACTGCAATTTCAGGATGTCCGCTGGCAGCAACTGTAGATGGATTCTGTGGCCAGCCAGTTGCCCCGGATGCCATCACTAAACCGAGCACCGATGCTACCGCAAAGCCAGGGGTTCCAAAGCGTGAGCGTCCAGCCGTGGCAAGCGAGCATCCGATAGCGACCCAAAGAATCAGCGCATTCCCGGGAATCGCGCTCTCGGAATCCAGCAACCCGCGCGCTGCGGCAACGATGATCACCGCTGGCAGAGCGGATGAGAATACATCGAGGGGCGCATCCGTGGACTTCCGTGGCAGCCTGATATGACCCGCTAAAGTGGCGAGCAGAATAATAAGCAAGCCCATAAGGGCTGGGAACCCGCACTCGGATGCGAGCTGCAAGTAGCTGTTATGCGCCTGTCCCGTCCATTCGACCGTTGCGTATTTACCGTAGACATTGGCAAAGTTTCCAGGTCCATGCCCAGTGATGGGACTGGCCTGAATCATTTGGATGGTGCCGTTCCATGTCTCACTTCTAAACTGCCCTGAGTGGTCCTGCGTGGTCCCACCAGCGGTTCGGGCGAGGATGGTCTTGCTTTGCACTGCTGCCCCGATGAGGAAGAGTCCCAGCCCGATGCCAATCCATTTGATGGGGACACGGATGCCATCCCGGATGAATGCGACAAGGAGGGTCAGGATGACGCCGCCGATGCCAAGTGCGATTCCGCCGCGTGAGCCGGTTGCGACGAGGGCTGCACCTAGCATCCCGAGCGAAAGGATGGATGTCCACCTCCGCGATGCCGCTGTTGCACCGAGCAGCTGTACGACAACAAATGGCAGTGCCGCTCCGATAAAGCCTGCTGCAAAGTTGGGTGAAAAGAATGTGCCGACGCTGCGGTGACCGGCTTCCTGTGCGCTGATGGCTTCAAGCAAAATGCTTCCTGCGGCTAAGGATGCACCAAGCTGGATGACATCCACGATGCGCTGGCGTTGTTCCGGGACAAGCCACAGCCCAGCGGCGACAAGGCAGGCCGCGATGTGGGTGAGGATATCAAGGGTCCCAGGGAGCATCGTTGAGAGAAAGACCTGGGATGTGAGCGCTTTGGAATGAATGAGCAGGGATGCGACGGCGGAGCCAGCATATAGAACGAGGCCAAGCCAGGCGGCGCGTGCGGGCCATGCACCCTGCATAAGGCTAGGAACACCTGTAAGCGTTGCCGCTATAAGCAACATGAAGCGAAGCGCATGCAATGAAGCATCCGATTTGAACTGTTCGCCAGCAGGACTTCCACCTATCATTGGAGCCAAAAGGATGGCCAGCAGAAATAAGACAGGTCCCAGTTTTGCGGTGAGGTTTGATTGTGTTTCTGATGTTGACATAGTCGACTAGTCCGTAGCGTTTGACTTTCGCTTCATAAATGCCTGTCCCGTGATGATGCGTTTTAGAATACGCACGGCTGCCCGGAGGATAGCCCAAGGTAAAACGAGTGCCGTTACCCACGCTGGCGTCCGGGATGCGAAAAATGTTTGATGCTTTCTCCAAAAGCGCACCATCGCTCGGCTGTGCTCAACAATCATCCGCTCCGCGACCTGATCGCTGGACCCGCCGATTTTATGTGTCACTTCCATCACAGGTGCGTAGACAACGCGCCAGCCTGCATCATGAACCCGCAAGCTCCAGTCCATGTCCTCGCAGTACATGAAAAATGTCTTGTCATCTAGAGGCCCAACCTGCTCGAGACACGCGCGGCGCATTAGCATCGCGCAGCCACTCAGCCAGTCGACATCTAGTGGAGATGCATGATCAAAGTCACGCATCAGGTAATCGGCGGCAGGCTGGTTCTGTGGGAACAGCTTGCCAATGTAGACATTTCGGAAGAGCCCTGCCTGCGGCGTTGGCCATCGGCGACAGGAAAACTGCAGCGTTCCATCCGGATTGATGACTTTTGGACCAATGAGACCGGCATCCGGCGTCGTGTCGGCCCACGCCAGCAATGTGTCCAAGCCGCTTTTTGGAAGCGTTGCATCAGAGTTCAACAGAAAAACGTAGTCGCAGGAGTTGTCCGCGAGGGCGATGTTATTGCCGCCGGAGAAACCCAGATTGGCTCCCGTTTCTCGGAGTTCCACACTCGGGAATTCACGACGAACCATGTCGGGGGAGCCATCCGAGCTGGCATTGTCCACCACAACGATTTCAACACGCTGCGGGTCCGATGTGCTATCAGGGATACTCGCAAGGCAGGCGTTAAGGTCAGCTTTGGCATTCCAGCTGACGATGATCACCCTGACCGTGCTTTGCATCATTGCGACGCTATTCTATCGGTCGGAAAGAGGTGACTTTGCGCGGGCCATACCGGTGTTCGTACCTGTCTTGTCCGCACGCAAGCTTCCATCCACAACATTATTGACAGCAGTGGTCGAAGGGGATGCACCAGGTAGTGCTTTTTCCAAAAGCATGCAAATGCCCGCCGGCTCTCCCAAATGGCATCCTTTTTGATACGCCGTGTCGTCCCGCCGTGGTCGTGGACAACAATCGCATCGGGGATGTAGCGAAAGTGCCAACCAGCCCGTGATGCTCGGAGCGCCCAGTCGACATCGTTGAAGTAGAGGGGAAACGCTTCATCCATGTCACCGATGGCATCCCATGCCATGCGGGGCACAAGCCAGCAGCTCGCCATCGGCTGTACGGCTACTTGTTCAACTTCATAATCAAACCAGCGCTGTTTCCAGCGGTCCAATCGTGGATGAAGCCGCGAGAGCATCGACATTTCAAGAAATGTTGCCAATGGATCCGGCACGCCTGTAACTGCCTGCTGCGTGCGACCATCCGGCCAAACAAGGCGTGGCGCCGCAAGGGTCATCGGATTTGTCTTGATAGCCAGCTGGAGCCGCTCGATTGCGCTTGGTTCAACGCGCGCATCGGGGTTCAGGAAAAGTAGGACATCCCCTTTTGCAAGCCGTGCGGCCTGATTGCACCCTGCGGCGTACCCGATATTGGTCGTGTTTTGGATGAGGGTGATGTCTGGAAAGTCACCCCGAATACCACTGAGGATGCCTTCGTGGCTGGCATTGTCGATGACAATGATCTCAAGGTTTGCCGCACTTGTACTCGATTCCAAGGCAACAAGACAGCTACGGAGGTCATCCGGAGTGTTCCAGTGGACGATGCAGACCGAGATTACGGGAGTCACTACGCCAGCCTGATGCCAGATTTCCCGGTCGCTGACAGCTTAGTCATCCAGCTCGACAATGCCAGCTTCTCGGAGCACGCGTTCGGCCATAAAAACTGGGCATTTTGCCCGTACTGCGAGTGCGATGGCATCGGATGGTCTCGCATCGATGTCAATCACCGTCTCTGCATTTGCCGGTTTTACGCGGATGCGGGCGAAGAACGTGCCTTGCCAGATGTCATCTATCACGATTTCCTGGATTTCAGCACCGAGGCGATCGATGGTGATGCGGAGGAGGTCGTGTGACAGTGGCCGGTCACTTGCCTTTTCCGCCAAGCCTTGGAGAATAGACATCGCTTCGAACGGCCCGATAAAAATCGTTACCGTACGGCTTTTGTCATCCCGGATACGGATTGCAGACTCGCGAATCGGACGCATCCAAGGCGGCACTTCATCGTCTTCATCTTCATCCGGGGCGGCTTCGAAGACACCCAGAACCTCTACCGGATGGAGGATAGCTCCTTCCGGGTCGTTTACCGGTTGCTCCGGCTCTACAAAGTCATCTGGTGTGTCTTCGTCCATTGAGGGTTATTCCATCGACTTGGATGCGGTTGCATCGGCAGGCTTTGCACCAACCATCGCGAGGAAGTCCTTATTGCTTGGTGTCTTCTCGATACGGTCGATGAGGAGTTCGGTCGACTCTTTGGTGCCAAGGTTTGCGAGGACTCTGTGCAGCTGCCAGATCTTCTTAAGCTCTGCATCTGGGTAGAGGAGTTCATCGTGGCGGGTACCGGATGCCTTGATGTCAATCGCCGGGTAGATGCGTTGTTCGGAGAGGCCACGGTCGAGTTTGAGCTCCATGTTACCGGTGCCTTTGAACTCTTCGAAGATGATGTCGTCCATGCGCGAGCCGGTTTCAACAAGTGCGGTGGCAACGATTGTGAGCGAGCCTCCGTTTTCGATGTTACGTGCGGCCCCGAAGAAGCGCTTTGGTCGGTAGATGGCAGCTGGGTCGAGACCGCCCTGGAGGGTACGTCCACTTGGCGTAACCGTAAGGTTGGATGCACGGCTATAGCGGGTGATGGAGTCGAGGAGGATAACGACATCCTTGCCGATTTCCACAAGGCGCTTTGCCCGCTCGATGGCTACTTCGGCAACCTTCATGTGCTGCTCAGGTTGTTCATCAAATGGGGATGCAATGACATCTCCTTTGACGGAGCGACGCATGTCGGTAACTTCTTCTGGACGTTCATCGATCAGGAGAACGATCAGGGTGATTTCCGGGTGGTTTGCCGTGATGGAGTTTGCAATCTGCTTGAGCAGAATGGTCTTACCAGCCTTTGGTGGAGCAACGATGATGCCGCGCTGCCCTTTACCGATAGGTGCAATCATGTCGATAAAGCGCATCGCGACCTGTTTGGTCTCGCGCTCAAGGCGAATCCGGGAATCAGGATAGATCGGTGTCAGCTCATCAAAGTTCGGGCGCAGCTTGCTAACTTCGACGTTGAGGTCATTGATGGAATCAACGCGCAGGAGGCCATGGTACTTTTCGGTGTCTTTTGGTGCGCGGACGATGCCTTTGACGAGGTCTCCATTGCGGAGCCCGTAGCGCTTGATGTGGCTTTGTGACACATAAATGTCATCCGAGCTGGCAAGGGTTGGTTTTTTCCGCAAGAAGCCAAAGCCATCCGCGTGTATTTCAAGCATGCCTTCGGCATCGATGCCATCCACGATTTCTGCATCCGCTTCGAGGTCAGAAAGGTCCATGTAGTGGTCGCGGTTTCCGCGTCCACGTTGTTGCTTGTCACGACCACCGCCTACCGGTGCGCCACCTGGCCGCATCCGGTGTCCTGGGCGCTCGCGTTGCTCGCGGCCCTGTCCGATATTTGTATTTCCGTTGTTATTGTTATTACGTCGATCGCGGCGGTCATCCCTCTGAGGACGCTCACGGCGCTCTGGGAGGTCATCCGGGCCCGCCGAATAAGATGTCATTGGTGCTGGCGCAGACGGTGCAGACTCTGCATCGCTTCCAGCCGCTGCTTGTGCATCGGAATCGCCCTGTACTGGCGCATCATAGCGAGGAGCACGCTCGCGGCCGTAGCGTCCACGACGCTCCGGGCGAGGGGCATCATCCGGGGATGCTCCACGGTAGTCTGCCTGAGGTTCGGATGGTGCATCACTGTACATCACAGGTGCAGGCGCTGGAACTGGAGGAGCTACTACTGGGCGCTCTGGTACATCCGTGATGTCCGGTGGTGGTGCCTGAATCACACGACGTGGTCGACCGCGCTTTGCGACAGGAGCTGGTGCTACATCGGATGTATCCGGGTCCATGTTAAGTACCTGCTTTAGGGTTTCGGTTGGGGATACAGCCTCTGTGATCGGCTCAGTGTCAGTTGTCGCGGCAGCGCGTCGGGGTCTTGGCATGGATAACTCCAGGGGGTGTCCACCGTGCGATGGTGGATTTGGTCTCAAAGGGGTCAGGCAACGGCCTGCTCACGCAGTGAATCGGGCAAAATATGTGTGGAATGTGTGCGGAAGTGCCATCACACATGTGGCAGGTTCACGCAGAGTACCCGACATTAAGCACAGGCATAGCGAATATACCACATCTGGTCCGGACAAGCGGAATTACCCTTCTGACAGGGCATCCGGGTAGCTTGAATTAGCCGCCGCCGTAGACTTCGGGCTTCAAAACACCGATGTAAGGCAATGCGCGGTAGTTACCTAGGTAGTCGAGGCCATAGCCAACGACATAAGCTTCATCAAGGGTAAAGCCACAGTAATCTGGAGTAACGGTGACGCCAGCCTTTGTGCGGGCATCGGGCTTGTCAAGAAGGGTGCAAATGCGGACGCTTGCCACTCGGCGTGCGCGCATCACTTCGGCGAGGTACTCAGCACGCCGGGCCATCGCAGGATTGAGGACATCTTCTACCAACACCACGTGGCGGCTTTCCACCGGCGAATCAAGGTCTTTAAGAATCTTGACCACACCACTGATTTTGGCATCTGGTCCGTAGCTGCCCACTGCGAGAAAGTCAAAGGAGACGGGGATGGACATCGCGCGTACCAAATCGGCAATGAAAATAGCCGAACCCGTCAGAACTCCGACTAAAACCACATCCTTGCCTGCATAGTCGCGGCTTAGCTGTTGGGCCAGCTCGGCGACGCGGGACGAAATGTCATCCGCGGACAGGCGAACCGATGCGATATCTGAGTGGAGCTTTATGGACATAGTACGTTCGTATTCTACAATCACCGGGGAGTAAGTCCCACATGCCACTTAGGGGATAAACGGTCCATTGATGCCAGCCAGTGCATCCCGAACTGCTCTAGAAAGAATCGCCGCACGGGATTCACCGCGCTTGCGGCTGCTGTGAACGATTTTGCGGCAATCAATGTAGGCTCCGAGCCAGAACGAGATACCAGTGTGCCAGCGGCGCGCCGTCCGGAGCCGATTGCGCAACAGGTAATACTCCCGCTCAAGCGGCATTTCCGCGGTGTTTGCGCTTCCCTGATGATGGACGATGACACTTGGAATCATCAGTGATCGGAGCTTATGGCGATGTAGCCGGATGCCAAAGTCGACATCCTCGTAATAGAGAAAACAACCATCATCCATCCCGCCTACCGCCTCCCAAGCATCGAGGGAAACCAACATCGCACATGCCGGGATGTAGTCGACATCTTGAGGTGCTGTTACCGAAAGGTTATCCACTTGCATCCCTGATTGCGCATTCCCTCCAGCGAGGTTTGGGCCGATCAATCCCCCGGCTGCCCAGATGATTCCCGGCGAATGCGCATCCACCAAAAGAGGGCCAACCGCGCCGACATCGGAGGGGTGCCCATCGCTATCCGGAGTGATGTGTGGGATTAGGTTGATGATGGTGTCGGGCGCGAGGCGTATATCAGGGTTTGCAATAAAGCCAAGTCGGGCTCCTCCCGCGCGGATGGCGGCCATTCCGATTCGTACCGCAGCAGGAAAGCCAATATTCGTTTTTTGTGTCAGGACGGTGATGTTGGGGAAGGCCGTCTGTAGTCGTTGAGGGGCATCCGGTTCGACACCCTGATCCACAACCACCACTGGCGCGGTGAAGTGCGTCTGGCGTTGAATGTCATCGATGCAGTTGAGTGTGGTTTCGATGCCTTTGTAGTGCACTATAACGGCGCCCGTGCGTGGAATGTCCATGGTTTCAGCTTAGTCCTGCTCCGCCATCCACCGGGAGTTCGACACCCGTAACGAAACCACTTAGTGGGCTTGCTAGAAATAGGATTGCACCACTGATATCGGTTGCTGAGGCCAGCCTGCGTAGGGGTGTACGCTCAGCAATCGG
>JAURHZ010000058.1 GCA_030833025.1 Armatimonadota bacterium | reverse complement strand
TTCCAGCAAAGGCAAAACGTGTCATCTTTCTGTTCATGAATGGTGGACCGAGTCACGTTGACACCTGGGATCCCAAGCCACAGCTAACTGCGTATGCCGGCAAGACTCTACCAATCGCTAATCTAGCAACCGAGCGAAAAACAGGCGTTGGTCTCGCATCGCCATTCAAGTTCAAGCGGTTTGGCCAATCAGGTCTTGAAGTGAGTGAGCTGTTTGAAAAGACAGCCCAGTTCGCCGATGAGATGTGTGTAATTCGCTCTATGCACGCTGATGTACCGAACCACGAGCCATCGTTGCTCCTGATGAACTGTGGGGAGGCACGGCAGGTTCGGCCGAGCTTTGGAAGTTGGACTTTATATGGTTTAGGAACCGAAAATCAGAATCTGCCGGGATTTATTGCAATGTGCCCAGGTGGCTACCCCATTCAGGAGACGCAAAACTGGCAGGCAGGTTTCCTCCCAGGAATCTTTGCAGGTACATATATCGATCCCAATCATCGCGAGATTGAAAAGATTGTCGAGCACATCAAAAATCGCAACACATCCCCTAATCAGCAACGAGAACAGCTTGATGTCCTCCGGGCGCTGAACAAGACCCATTCGGCGAAACGGGGATTCGACCAACAGCTAGAATCACGCATCCAAAGCTTTGAGCTTGGCTTTCGCATGCAGACCGAGGCATCGGATGCCTTTGACACGGACAGTGAATCCGATGCGACGCGCGAGCGATACGGCAAAGGGAATTTTGCTCGCGCTTGTCTGATAGGTAGAAGACTCGCAGAGCGAGGCGTGCGATTTGTTCAGATTTATACAGGTGCTGGCCAGCCATGGGACTTGCATGATGATCTTGAGGATGGCATGCGCCGGCTTTGCGGAGAAGCCGATCGCGGAATCAGTGCACTGCTGCAGGATTTGAAGGATCGTGGGATGCTCGAGGAAACGCTGGTCATTTGGGGTGGAGAGTTTGGCAGAACGCCTGCCGTCGAGCTTCCCACACCTGGCGCTAACGCGGGAAAAATGAATGGTCGTGACCATAACCACTGGGGGTTTACATATTGGATGGCTGGTGGAGGTGTGAAAAAGGGCACTGTTTATGGTGCCACAGACGAATTTGGCTTCAAGGCAGTCGAAAAGCCCGTGCATGTTCACGACTTCCATGCGACAGTAATGCGTCTGCTAGGCTTTGACCATACGCAGCTAACGTATCGCTATGCTGGCCGTGACTTCCGATTAACGGATGTCCACGGAAATGTTATTTCGGATTTGATTGCCTAGTATGCAGGATGAAATATACGACGAACCGATGTCGCAGTGGGATCTTCCCGAGACGGTAGTGGTTTTCCAGTTTCCTTGGGAGAGCCCAGTCACAATCGGGAGTTTCGAACAGGAAGTCGTTTTGATGTGTGAAACGATGCCTATAGCGGACAGCCTAAAGGCAGAAGTTGAAGCACAGTTTGCCCATGGTGAGCCGCTTGTCTGTGTTGAAGTCCAGCGATTGTCGCTTGTAGAGCGCTATGCTGGGGGGCTTTACTGGGATGAATCTGGCGAAGTACATCCAACATCGTTCTCGCGCCTACCAGAGCTAGGTTCAGACCGCGAGCTCCCTGCTGAGCCATATGCTTTATTTACATCGGGTGGTGGAATAGATCGCACCCGGGATGAACACCTCGAGGGCGAATATGTGGTTCATCAAGCAGATGACGGCTCAATCTGGGTCCTGTTTTTTGAAGATTTGGATGCCGCAGAAAAAGTCTTGAAGGAATATATCGAAGCAACGGATAGTCAGGCAGAGATCCGACGTACGCGTGCAGTTTCACTGGATACTGGACAGAATGTTCGCTTTTACGCGGCGGATGGTAGCTGGCAGGACTTACTACGAGAAGACTATCTGAACAGAATTTCCCCAGAATAGCTGGTGGTTAGGCAATCTTCTCAACGCCTCAAAGTACGTTAGCTGACAATCAGCAAACGGCCAGCAACGATTGAGACCAAAAGTCAAGTTTAGCACCTTGATGATGATTCAGATCACCAAGGTGCTAATTTTTCCTTAAGGCTTGTACGTACCTGTTTCGCTGACCTTGTCGCACTCTTCTACACTTGGAATGGGCCGCCCCATCATTGTGTAGATTTGCTCAATCTGCGTCTTTCCTGCAGTTGCTTGCTCGTTACCCTTATCAGCCTTTATCGCATTGCGATAATCGGATAGGGCTGCTCGGTACTTGACACGCTGACCAGCCTTCGCATCCTCGTTTGTTCGATAATCGCCACGAGCAGCATATGCCGCGGCCAACTTTTTCTTGTCACCGGATACCTTGGCATCGGCGATGGCTTTGTCCAACTCGGGTGTCGCGCTGAGAGGCGCATAGGCATCGGAGTCGCCCGCGGCAGCCGTCGCAGGTGCAGGGGTTACTGATGGAGCCGCCGCTTCGGGTGTTTTGGTCTCTGCTGCAGGAGCCGCTGCCTTTTCAGCAACATCTTTTGCGCATCCAAATGTAGCGAATGCAACAAATAGAGCAATGGAATATGTAAGTGACTTTGTCATATCCAAGTTTACCTTGTGGAAGGTGCCAATATCGCGTGATATAGTCTCTCGTCGTGGAGTGATGTCCGAGTTGGTCGAAGGAGCACGATTGGAAATCGTGTAGGCGGGTAACCGTCTCGTGGGTTCGAATCCCACTCACTCCGTTCCCTTTCTAATCAGGCGAATGAACTTACGTAACTATCCAAGATGGCGTCGGCCTTTGGTAGTCCTGATAATCATCCCCCTACTGTTAGCTGCTGTGACCACTGGGTTGTATTACGGCAACTTACACCGTATCTCCGCTGTGGATCGCATCACCGACTTAGAGTCCATTGACATCACATCACAGCCACGTGTCATGGTTTTTGCGCCACACTGTGATGACGAGACACTCGGCGTCGGTGGCATCATGAAAACCCTTGTAGATGCAGAAGTGCCAGTTCGGACAGTCTTTTTTACAAACGGGGATGGATTTCGTATCGCGGCACAGTTTCATTTAAAAAAGCTGAACCTTGAATCCTCCGATTATCTTGCCTTCGGAGAAGCCCGACAAAAGGAGGCAATCGCAGCAGCCTCTTACTTCGGGCAGAAATCCTCCGATGTACGTTTCCTCGGCTTCCCAGACCAAGGTCTGCTCGCGATGTTGGTTGCACAAGGTCCCAATCCAGGACCGTTCAGGCCCACAACGACGAAGTCGGTAACAGTACCGTATACAAATGCGGACACCACTGGACTATCGCATATTCGCGAGAGTGTCATTTCAAGTGTCCAAAAGCAGCTCGCTGCTTACAAGCCATCGGATATCTATGTCACCCATCCATTGGATGATCATAGCGACCATGCCGCAGCTCCCGTGTTTCTGCAAATGGCGATTGACCGCGGTGTCGTTAACGGCGAGTTCCCGCGGCCACGCGTCCATTGGTACCTAATTCATCGGGGCGACTGGCCTCTACCGCAAGGCGACCACCCTGATCGCTGGATGGTTCCTCCTACAGCTATCGAGGAGAGTGGTAAACAGTGGCGGTCACATTCCCTATCACCGGAACAGCTACGTGCAAAGCGCTCTGCACTACAAAGCTACGTATCCCAGATCAATGTCATGCAGCGAATGCTACTTAGCTTTTTGCGAAAGAATGAAATTGTTACATCCGGGGATTCCGGAGATTCGGTGGACCAGGCAGCCATCGAACCGATTGGTGACAATGTTGCCCGCTTTGCGAATCCAAGTGCAGATGTCGCCCGACTACACGCAGAAATAAGAGATGATCAATTAATCATCAAGACCACAATGGCCGGTCCCTGTAGCCCTGCGATCGATGCCTTTGTCACAATTGTTACATCCACGGCTACGGGTTCGAGCTCCGTCCGTATCAAGCTTCCACGCCCGCAGCTACTTGAAACTCAGCGGGAGATCACAGAGTCAATCCCACTGAATAGGCTTGGTATCGATAAATCCACGCTGACAATTGCGGTTGGCGTCTCGACCTTTGCAGCCGAGGGGCTCCTTGTCGATCGCTCATCATTCCATTTTGTTGAACACCAAAGACTGCAAGAGTTGGGCTCCAGTGCAAGTCGTTCTGATGCGAAATAGGGCTGCACCCGACAATCAGGAATCAGATGCAATCAGACCGACGCAGACGCTGGAAACTTAACTTTTCTGGACGCTTCATGATGAGACGTGCGGGTGAAAAGGAAAGTGTCATCCTTGGGATCATTTGTGCAGCAGACATGCTAACAACATTGTTCTGGGTGATGACGGGAATGGCAAAGGAATCAAACCCTGTCCTAGGCTGGACATTTGCTGGCCATCCAATCATCTTTGTAATCATTAAATGCCTTGCCTGTATGCCAGCCCTGATACTTGCACCGCGACTAGCGCAATCGCATCGACACTTCACGATCTGGTTGTTACGCGCGATCATTTTGGCGTATGTGGCCGTGTATTTTGGGTTTGCGAAATTCTAGGCAAATCGTCTGGTTACCTGAAAGTATCGTCATATCGATGCACATTTGAGGGTTAGAAACCTTAATTGATCGATTCTCACAATCTCTTGGACACTTCACGATCTGGTTGTTACGCGTGATTATTCTGGCGTATGTGGCCGTGTATTTTGGGTTTGCGAAATTCTAGGCAATCACTCGAGTCAGGTGAAAGTGCCCATATATACAAGGCCATTGCAGGAGTCCAGACCAAAGTTGATGAATTCTCATAGAGGTCTAAAGGAGGCCATCGATGGCAAGAAACGGCAAAACAGGTATTGGAATCATCGGATTTGGCGGCATCGCGCAAGGTGCCCACATGGGAAATTACCTAAAGCAGTCTGACACGTGCGAGGTTATCGCAGTTGCAGATGTTGCCGAGGAACGTCGGGCACAAGCTCAGGACAAGTTTTCTGTCGAACACATTCTCGAGGATTACCACAAGCTCCTCGCGATGCCTGAGATTGATGCAGTGTCGGTTTGTACGCCCAATGGTTGGCATAAGCAAATCACCATCGATGCTCTGCGTGCTGGTAAGCATGTGCTGTGTGAAAAGCCGATGGCAATGAACGCCACTGAATGCAAGGAAATGATTGCAGTCGCCAAGGAAACAGGCAACAAGCTTCAGATCGGCTACAACATGCGCTTCTCATCCGGCGCGCAGTCGCTAAAGCGAGCCATCAATCAAGGCATTATGGGTGACATTTACCACGCTAATGCAAAGGCGATGCGTCGTCGTGGCGTCCCTACATGGGGCGTTTTCATTGACAAAGAAAAGAATGGCGGTGGCCCACTGATCGATATCGGCGTGCACATCACCGACATGACCTTGTGGCTAATGGGCCATCCAAAGCCCGTTGCAGTATCTGGTCGCGCGGATGCATTTATTGCGCGCCGGGGTGATGTAGTAGGCATGTGGGGACAGTGGGATCCTAAGAAGTACACCGTCGAAGACTTCGCCGCTGCTATGGTTCGATTTGAGGACGGCCGAACGATGCACTTGATGAGCTCCTTTGTGGCAAACATCGACCATGAACACTTTGACACACAGCTCTATGGCACAGGGGCTGGTGCGTTCTTCGATGCAAATGCTGGTCAGTACACGATGTACCGTGAGGAGTTTGGCACGCTTACCGACACGACAGCCGGTTGGCTTCCTAAAGTGGAATCAACGCATGGTGAAGAAATCCGGATGTTCATGAAGGCCGTTCAGAATGACCTGACCATCGAAGAGGTCGGGGCTGCAACAGGTGAACAAGCCTTGATGGTGACGCAAATTATCGACGGTATCTTCCGCTCGTCAGAAGAAGGCCGCGAAGTAACGATCAACTAAGAGTTAAGTAGGTCTGCGTCTAGTGAAAGAGATATACGCAGACCTAGTTTCGGTGACGTTGCTCTAGGGCAATAAGCGATTGTGGTACTCGGAAGTCCATGTGTTCATCGCGGACGATAACCGGTTCCACACCACAGTCCTTGTAAGCACTTATACGTGCAACTACGCTCTGTATAACCGCCTCGGGTGCGCTCGCTCCACCCGTTAAAGCAACAACCGATACTCCCTCGAGCATCTCATCTGTAATTTCATCCGGACCGTCAATGAGATATGCCCGGACGCCCATAGACTCTGCAACACTCCGGAGCGATTTAGAGTTACTGGATGTCTGTGATCCTACGACGAAGCAGACATCTGCTGTACGGCAAACCTCTTTGATGGCATCCTGGCGATTTTGTGTAGCGTAGCAAATATCAGATGTCGGCGGGTCTTGAAGACGTGGAAACCGAACTTTCAGGGCATCAACGAGACCGCGGGTCTCATCAATGGACAAAGTTGTCTGTGTCAGATAGATGAGATCAGGCGTTCCAGGATCAACAAGCGCCGCGACTTCATCCTGATTTGTAACTAAATGTAGCTGCCCGGGAGCTTGGCCAAGGGTACCAATCGTCTCAACGTGACCATGATGTCCGATGTAGATAATGCCGAAGCCCTTCTTAAGGTACTTGCGAACTTCCAAATGGATTTTCGTGACAAGCGGGCAGGTAGCATCTAACACTTGTAGCGATCGACTCTCCGCAAGCGCATAGTCAGATGGTGCGCTCCCATGTGCACTGAAGACAACCAAGCTGCCATTAGGAACATCATTGAGGTCATCGGTGAAGATGACCCCCCTCTCCTTCAAACTGTCACAAACCGGTTTGTTGTGAATAATCTCGTGTTTGACATAGAGAGGCGCACCCACGACAGCCAAGGCCCGTTCGACAGTATCAACGGCACGGTCGACGCCGGCACAAAAGCCACGGGGGCCTGCCATCAGAATCTTCATGTCGCGATTATACCTAGTCAGGCATATTCCCCTGCGCCGTGTAACGTACATCGCCTGCTTCAACCAACAAGTCTCTCTGATCAAGCACGGCAACCGTTTCATACGGAACGGCCTTGAGATGTTTAAGCCTAGTCACCCAGCTGGGTAAACTGGCGCTTTTTAGCGCACGTGTAACCTGACGATGTCCGATTAATGGTATCGACGAGACACGTACATCAATTGTACAAATGCCTTCAGCAGAGGAATCACTGTTGTCGTGATCATATTGCGTGACCTGTAGCCGCCCATTCGATGCATCCACTATGAAGACATTATCCCGAAGGCACCTCGCCAGATAGTTAGCAAAGGCAACTTGATCAGTCAACGAGACGGAAAGACACCTGTAGCCAGAATGTAAATCCGCAGGAGTTACCGAAATTTCCCAAGGCGCAACACCAGAGAAACGTTCCAATAATCGGATTACAGCTCCTGGACCCGGAGCTCGCACGTATATGTAAAGCATTCAGACTACAGAATACCGGTATTGGTAGTTTCCTCGGAACCTGACAGGCACGAGCATCGTATGACATGTAAGCACGATGTCATGAATTAATGCCCTGCGTGGTATAGTTCCTGCACCTTTCGTGTACGAATTGGCGTTTCATCCAGCAGCATCGCTCCTGGTTGTAATGGAGGCGGTTGATTGAATCGACGGATAGCCGGATGGCTTCTCATCGCAGCAATAATCGGGTTGACACTGGTGTCATTACGCCCGTTTCTACGCATGCCTTTTGGTGTAGCGGCTCCTCGTGAGGTGGCTATCGGCCAGCTTTACGACAAGTTAGACAGCGATGCATCGATCATTCAGGAAGTAACCATTAAGAAGAATACACTTACTGGTAAGTTCACACCGAGTGTCGCTGGCACTGCTGGCGAATCAAATGAGTTTTACGTCGTTCTACCGAACTCAGGTGACCTTGTAAACACGCTCACGGAAAAGCTCCACGCAAAGGGAATTAACGTTCGCGTCGAGCAGGATAGCTTTACAGACATCCTCACGAGCTTTGCGCTCAGTGCATTGCTACCCTTGATTGTTATGGTGTTGGTTTGGGTGATTTTCTTCCGCCCGATGCAAGGTAATAACAACCAAGCGATGAGCTTTGGGCGTGCAAAGCCTCGACGTCCTGCTGAAAACAGCCAGCGTGTGACATTTGAAGATGTCGCTGGTGTAGAAGAAGCCAAGCAAGACTTAATGGAAATCGTCGAGTTCCTAAAGAACTCACGCAAATTCCAAGCGCTTGGTGCGAAGATTCCAAAGGGAGTTCTCCTTTTGGGCCCTCCAGGTACTGGTAAGACATTGCTTGCACGTGCCGTCGCAGGTGAGGCTGGTGTCCCCTTCTTCCACATCAGCGGTAGCGACTTTGTTGAGATGTTCGTTGGTGTTGGTGCGAGCCGCGTTCGTGACCTCTTTGAAACTGCCAAGCAAAACCGTCCATGCCTTATCTTCATCGATGAAATCGATGCTGTAGGCCGTCAGCGTGGCGCTGGCTGGGGTGGCGGACATGACGAGCGCGAGCAAACCCTCAACCAGCTTCTGGTCGAGATGGATGGCTTTGACCCTAATGCAGGTGTCATTGTAATCGCTGCGACAAACCGCGCTGATGTCCTTGATCCAGCGCTTCTGCGTCCAGGCCGTTTCGACCGACGTGTGACGGTGGATGCTCCTGATGTCAAGGGGCGAGAGGCTATTCTGAAGGTTCACACCAAGGGGAAGCCGATTGCACCTGAGGTCAACCTGACTACGCTTGCTAAGCTGACTCCTGGCTTTTCTGGAGCTGAGCTTGCAAACCTGATCAATGAGGCAGCCCTTCTTGCAGCGCGCAAGGACAAGCGTCAGATTGACATGATTGACCTTGAAGAAGCGATCGATCGTGAGCTGATGGGCCCGGCACGTAAGAGCCGTGTTCGTTCAAAGGAAGCGCTCACAAAGGTATCTGTACACGAAGCCGGTCACGCAATCGTAGGCGAACTCCTCGCACATGCTGATCCAGTCCACAAGGTAACCATTGTTGCACGTGGTCAAGCGGGCGGCGTAACGATTAATCTTCCGGATGAAACACGCGAAGGTCGCACGAAGTCCGAATTCGAAGACATTATTGCGATGGCTCTCGGTGGACGTATCGCTGAACTCCTCGTCTACGGTGAAATCAACACGGGTGCATACTCAGATCTCTCCCAAGTAACTCGCATTGCTAAAGCGATGGTATGTGAGTACGGGATGAGTGAGCGATTGGGCAACCGACGCTTTGGCCGTGCAGCTGGGTCCCCGTTTATGGGTCGCGACTTTGGCGGCGATGAATCCGATTACTCGGAAGAAATGGCTCGAATCGTCGATGAAGAAATTTCAACGATTATCGACCGGAACTACGCTCGCGCCGAGCAGATTCTGACAGAAAACCGACATTTGCTAGACCGACTGACAGTCGAGCTTCTAGATAAGGAAACCCTTGACAGGGATGACTTCCTTGCCTTGATTCAAGACGCGGTTGTGCCGGCTACTGGTGGACGAACGCCTAAGCCACCAACACCGCCAATGCCTCCAACAGCGCCTCCTCCGCCAGTCAGTGATGTAGCATCATCCGACGATGCACCTACAGGCACACAGCAGAGATTGGAACCAGGACTGGCTTAGTAGCCACCAAGGACGACGGACCGGGAGAAACTCGGTCCGTTTCTTTTTAGCGGTACCATGCAATATGCCATTGGAACGACAGATTGCCTCGTACAGACTCAATAGGATTGTCAGAACACCTTACTCAGAGGTCTACCTAATCTGGGATAACCAAACCCGTATCGGTCAAATGGATATCCATTATGCGCACCAAACGGTATATGCGACGTTGGTGCTCGAACAAGATTTGGATGTTGCAGCAGAAGAGGGTCTGATTGCACAGATTGATGAACAGGTTGTACAGGCCTATCTTCCCAACTTTGACCGGGAGGACTTTCTGGTCACTGTGTTCCGGGGCGAAGAAATTAGCAACTACACGGACACTTCAGGATCATCCGAGGACGACATCGAAGAAATAGACGAATAAAAAAAGTCCTTGCAACAAACGCTTAGATTGTTGCAAGGACTTCATTCAGTCTCTTCCGGCCTTACGTGCCGCGGGATACATTCGATAGGACGGGCTTCACGACATTGTCATGTGTCACAATCGGTCCTGTGAGGGTTGAACCAGTTGTTTGCAAAAATGCAACGGCTCGATTAATTTCGTCCTGATCACCAATAAGAGCGAGCTCCATCGTCCCACCACTCGTAGTAACCATCGCCTGTCGGACAATGACATCGACGGCGAACTGCTTGGATAGCGTTGAGAGAAACGGGGACGATGCCACCACTGCATTGAGTGCAGCTTGATATACCAGCGTTACTTGCATTCCACTACTTCCTTGGCACACGGGCAGATACCGCGTATGTTTATCTGTTGGTCATTCTACAGGATTGAGCATCAATCGTGGTTTTAGATGCCATGTCAAATCCAAAGCGTTATGAAGCCAAGGAAACCCGCGGAGTAACTTCCTTGCTCAGAAATACACTTACTGTGACTTCATCTCCACTGGCACTCTTAAAAATGTCATCAAGTTGGTACTGCCGAAGCTTCCAACGACGCAACCATTTACCAGACTGCTCGAGCCCGAAGTACACAAATCTGTCACCCTTGTTGCCAGCAATTGCATCCCCACGATAGTCTCTGCCATCGGGAGATTCGATGCATGCACACACCGACAAATGGTGTCCGTCAACGGCTTGAAGCACATTGTCTTTCTTACCAAGCAATCCCCATTGTCGATTACTTCCGCTCACATATTCTGCATCTAGTCTCAGAATAAATGTGATGGTGAGTGTCATCGACGGATGCCACGCTTGCGTCGCCAAGATGCAGGAAGCAGTTCTTCGAGGGTGTCATCCACGGTAACAATCCCAAGGAGTTCACCATCGGATTCCAGGACTGGCACTGCAAGGAGGTCATAGTGTTCG
>JAURHZ010000057.1 GCA_030833025.1 Armatimonadota bacterium | reverse complement strand
AGATCAGGCAGAAGCTACGGAGTTGGAGAAACCGTGACGCCTGTGGTGGCGAGTCCCGGGATTCAGTATGGGCTCACTCAAACACAGGGACAAAGTACCAGTCAGCGCGATACGTGGGGTGATGAAATGGCTAAACGACGTTCAACCACGGTGGTGGATGATGACGATGACGATGTAGATGACGGCCGCTATGCGAAATCCAATTCGCTCAAGCAACGGAACGCAAGTATCTGGGCGATGCTCGCAGCATCGTTTGTGCTCCTTGCAAGTATCGTTGGAGTTGTGCTCTTGGTACGGCCTTACTTAATGCCAGCGGAGATTATTCTGGTCCCGGCACTCAAAGGTAAAACCCTGAGTGAAGCTCAGGCATTGGCGGATGAGCGTGGTTTTAAGGTTGAGATTGTTGACCGGAAGAATAACCCGGATGTTCCCAAAGATGTCATCTACCAGGTCCGAGAGGCCGAAGGCCAAGCGGTTCGCCCAGGAAGTGTGATTGCGATTTGGGTGAGCAACGGTCCGGAAATGCTGCCCGTCCCCGATTTGCGTAACAAGACGATTGGGCAGGCCAAGCGTGCACTTGAAGAGGCTGGATTTGCACTAGGTGGCACAACGAAGAAGCGTGACTTTGCCGAGGCGGGAACAGTCATCGATCAAAGTGTCGCGGGTGCCGATTCGGCACCCAGAGGTGCAAAGATTGACATTGTGCTGTCTGCTGGCGATGAAGTTGTTCCCGGAGATGAACCAGACCCAGCGGTAAGTGACCCGATAGACGCTGGCGCGACCGATACAACAGCAACAAAACCAGGTGGGCTTCCCGCAGCCGATTTGGATAATCCACGCTGGTTCCGGTTGCCTTATACGGTCCCGAATGATGGTGCTGAACACCACATACGCGTTGATGTCGAAGAAGAGGACGAAAACCGAACCGTCTATGAGAAAACCCACAAGGGTGGGGAGAAGGTCAAAGTTGAGTTCGAAGTTAGAACGATGAAGCGCAAGATTCGCCTCTTTGACAACGATCAGCTAAAGGGTGAGGTTGAGTAGCCGGATGCACGATTTCTCAATAGAGGTGGCACCATCGTTGCTTGCGGCGGATTTTTCAGCCTTTGGAGATGCTGCCCGGCGGTGTATGGCGGCTGGGTGTACCTGGCTACATATCGATGTAATGGACGGACACTTTGTCCCGAACCTGACATTTGGAGCGCCATTGGTTAAGGCGTTGCGCGCTCGGGAAGTGGATGCCATCCTTGATGTCCACCTAATGGTGTCTGAGCCTGAGAAGTGGATTCAGCCCTTTCGTGATGCGGGTGCGGATGCACTGACTATTCATGCCGAAGCGACCACTCATCTGCATCGTGTGCTGCAGCAAATCCGTGCAAGTGGAGCGCTTTGTGGAGTGGCGCTCAATCCAGCAACACCAATAAGCGTGCTTGAACATGTGGGTGACATGTTGGACATCGTGCTGGTGATGACTGTGAACCCTGGATTTGGTGGACAAAGGTTTATTCCCGCTGCCGCTGAGAAAGTTAGTCAGCTTGCTGAGTGGCGTGAGGTTAACCAGCTTCAGTTTCGGATAAGTGTTGATGGCGGCGTGGATGCCGCGAATATTCGAAGTCTAGTCGCCGATGGTGCATCAATATTGGTGGCCGGCTCCAGTGTGTTTGGACACGCGGATGGGGTGACTGGTGGTGTAGACGCTCTCAATAGAGCGCTGGAGCCATAAGCTGTGCAAGTCGCTCTGGCTATTGTTTTTGTGCTGGCTGTGATCTTTGCCGTTCGCGGATATCCATCCGGGTATGGTGCACTGTCGAAGCGCTCACGCCTATATCGGACGGCTGCTCTTGGCTTGTTGATATTGCTTATCATCGTCGCTTTTGTCGGGTTTTCATTGCCGCTGGATGGACCGAAAAAACTGATTGCGTTCCGGCAGCTTAGTATTTTGCTGGTCTCGGTGATGTTGGCGCTTAGCTTGGTGTGTGCGGCTGGTTTGGATGCACTTGAGAGCTACTCCGTGGTTCGGCGTCAGGAGCGTTTGGCAAACCAAAAGGTTGCTGAGGAGCTAAAAGCACGCCTTCAAGAGAATATGGTGCAGCATCCTCGTGACTGATAGCTTGGTTGACATCAAGTGGATGCGCAAGGCATTGCAAGTCGGCTTGAAGGGGCATCCACACCCAAACCCACCTGTTGGTGCGGTTGTTGTTCAGGGTGATCGTGTTATTGCACAAGGTTGGCATAACGGGCCCGGTACTCCACATGCCGAGCATATGGCCCTGGATGCCTGTCGTGAAAATGCTGCTGGTGCGACGCTTTATGTGACCTTGGAACCATGTTGCCATACGATTGGGCGGGATGGAAACGTACGCATACCGTGTTGGCAGCGCTGTTTGGATGCCGGAGTTACCCGCGTTGTGATTGCATGTGCGGACATCGATCCTCGGACGGCCGGGAAAGGTATTCAACACCTTCTCGACGCAGGTGTTAGCGTCGATGTTGGTGTTCTCAGTGAGAAAGCCATACATCAGCAGCGTGGCTTTCGAAGCATCCAAACCGCCGGACGACCATTTGTCATCCATAAGGTCGCAACAACCCTCGATGGCCATATTGCCTGCGAAGGCGGCGATTCAAAGTGGATTACTGGTGAGAAGTCGCGAAGAGCTGTTCATCAGCTGCGTGCTACCTGTGATGCGATTATTGTCGGGGTTGGTACGATCGTCGCCGATGACCCTGACCTCACCGTCCGCTCCGTACCGTTGGTCAGTGGACGGCAGCCACGCGTAGTCGTTTTCGATCGGTCGCTGAGAATGCCAGAGTCTGCCCGCGTTGCACGTCAAGGGACAGTTATTGTTACGACGAGCGATGCTCCAGGCGCTGCTACGGATGCGTTTAAGCAAAAAGGCTGTCACATCATCGCTTTGGATGCCGATACGTATACAGTCGAAAACATTTTGCCGATGTTGGCTGACATCGGTATGGGAATTGTATTACTAGAAGCCGGTGGCGTACTTAGTGGCGCGTTTTATCGTGCTCGGTACGTTGATGAAGTGCATTGGTATATTGCACCAAAAGTCGTCGGAGGCGGGAATGCGCCAGTGGGTCTCGCAGGCTCACCACTCGCGACACGCATGAACCGGGCAATTGAGTTGACGCAGATGCAGATGCACAGGTATGGTGTAGACGTATGTATCACTGGGCGGCCAGTGTGGGAAGGACGGGAGGCAGAGAGCTGATGTTCACAGGCATTGTCGAAACAACCGGAAAGGTTACACGAATCGACCGACTGAGTGAGTCAGTCCGCCTCAGCATCGCCGCAGGTCGCGTCTCCGAAGATGTTGCCCTCGGTGACTCCATTGCTGTCAACGGAGTCTGCCTGACGGTGGTTTCCATTGATGCCCCTGAACTAGTCTTTGATGCGGTCTATGAGACGCTACGCCGGACGACGTTAGGCTCTCTGGCTGTTGGCGATGTGGTCAACCTTGAGCGCGCGATGGTGGCCAACGGCAGGTTTGGTGGTCATATCGTGCAAGGCCATGTCGATGGCGTTGGGCGTATCGCATCCATGCGACCCGTTGGAAATGCATGGCAAGTCCACGTTGATGTCGATTCTAACCTAATGCGCTATATCGTGGAAAAGGGAAGCATTTGCATCGATGGTATTTCGCTCACCGTCGCAGATGCAGGCCGCTCTAGCTTTTCGGTGAGTGTTATTCCGCACACATGGGAGAATACGACGCTCTCTGCACGCCGCGCCGGAGATGCACTGAACATCGAATGTGACATCATTGGGAAGTATGTCGAGCGCCTCATGGGCTTTTCGACAAGTGCAAATGCCGCGCCAGTGTCAATGGACATGCTAGTTCGCACGGGCTTTGCTACTGAAGTGGCTACCGACTCGTGGTAAACGAAGCGAATATTACATTTGCATCAATAGAAGTCGCGATTTCAAAGCTCCGTTCAGGTGGGATTATCATCCTCGTGGATGATGAAGACCGGGAGAATGAAGGCGATTTCGTGATGGCTGCTGAGTTCATCACGAGCGAAGCAATTACATTAATGACCCGTGAGGGCAGTGGGATTATTACGGTCCCGATGCAGCAGCAGCGCCTCGCACAGCTTGGCCTTGACCTTATGGTCCAGGAAAACACGGAGTCTCTCAAGACCGCGTTTACGGTTACCGTAGATGCCGTTGCAGGAACGACGACGGGGAGCAGTGCGCATGACCGTGCGCAGACCATCCGGATGTTGGCAAGCCCGCTCTCTGCTGCGAAAGACTTCAATCGTCCGGGCCATGTAAACCCGTTAATGAGTCGTCAGGGCGGTGTTTTGAAGCGACCTGGCCATACTGAGGCTGCTGTTGACTTTATGCGCCTTAGTGGCCTGCAACCCGTTGGCGTGATCAGTGAGATTATGGGTGATGATGGCGAAATGCTACGTCTCCCTGCACTGGCAGAAATGGCGTTGCGTCTTGATATGCCTTTGGTTTCCATCGCTGATCTAATTGCCTATCGCCGGCGTACGGAAAAGCTGGTGCACCGGATTGCGACGACCAAACTCCCAACGCTGTACGGCACATTCACGACGCATGCGTATCTTTCTGATGTAGACGATAACGAATATCTTGCACTGTGTATGGGGGATATTAGCGGTGATCAGCCTGTGCTCACGCGTATACATAGCTCATGCGTTACGGGTGACTTGCTTGGGTCGCTACGCTGTGACTGCGGTGACCAGCTTGATCTGGCACTAGCCAAGATCTCTGCTGAAGGCCGTGGCGTGCTTCTTTACATTGAGCAGGAAGGCCGAGGCATCGGGCTTGTCAATAAGATGCGTGCCTATGCGCTTCAGGATGACGGTGTGGACACATTGGATGCCAACCTGCGTCTTGGGTTCCCTGCGGATGCACGTGACTACGGCATTGGGGCGCAGATCTTGGTTGACCTCGGTCTGAAGCGACTGTTGTTGATGACGAACAATCCTGCTAAGCGGGATGGTATCGATGGTTTCGGCCTCGAGATCACTGAGCGTGTACCGCTACCGATCGAGCCCAATCAGCATAACAAAGCTTACATGGAGACGAAGCGCCGAAGGATGGGGCATATGCTCTTTGATGCATCCTCTGATGGGGATGCTTAGTCAGTCACGTAGTTGCTTGTCGTATGTGTATCTGCAACATTTTAGATTGAAGGTGGAACAAATTCCGCGTATCGAATCGTATGTTAGATACGCATGTCCTCCTACCTCTCCGATTGGAGCGGTCCCCGGTTCACTACTGAGCCGGGATTTTTTTTGCCATTCTGTAACTGAGATGTCTTTCAGTATCTGCTGAATATAGTGCATCGTGAGAATCAATGTCTCAAGCGTCGGTAAACGGTAGCCATGTACTTTGGCCGAATACAGATATTTTCTGTAGAAAGAAAAACCACCCATGGAGCTTGGGTGGTGGTGTTATTTGAGAGCAGCGAGAGGCTAAACGATTTCGCGCAAGCGTCCTTTTTTTGCTTCATTTCGCAGTTTCTTCAATGCGTGTTGTTCAATCTGTCGCACACGCTCACGCGAAATATTCAACTGTTCGCCAATCTGCGCGAGAACGAGGGCATCATCGCCATCGAATCCGTAGCGCAACCGCATCACACGTCGCTCACGCTCATCCAATGAGTTCAGAATGTTATCCACTTCCTGAACCATCTCGACATCGAGGAGGGTTGACTGCGGATCGGGAGCATTTTTGTCAGTGAGCAACGATCCGAGGGATGTGTTTTCTTCATCACCGACCGGCAAGTCAAGTGAAATTGGGTCCTGAGTTGTGTTCAGCAGCGCTTGGACCTTGCGGACGGAGAGTCCAGATCGCTCAGCGATGTTTTCGTTCGTAGGCTCATCGCCAGTCTCGCGGCGGAGCTCGGCGCGCACGCGGTCCAGCTTGCGCAGAGATTCAGAAACGTGCGCGGGGAGGCGAATGGCTTTTGCCTTGTTATCGACGGCACGACCGATTGCCTGGCGAATCCACTGGGTGGCATAGGTGCTAAAGCGGAAGCCACGGTCCGGATCGTAGCGCTCAGCGGCCGTCATGAGGCCGATGGCACCTTCCTGAACCAAATCTTCAATCGGGATACCGCTGGCTCTATATGCCTTTGCAATGGATACAACAAGGCGCATGTTTGACTCGACTAGGCGATGTTGGGCGCGTCGCCCTTCACTGCCACCGAGTTTCACTTTGCGTGCAAGGTCCATCTCCTCCTGATGATTCAGCAGGCGTGCACGTGTCAGGCGGGTGATGCCGTGGTGGTGCTCTTCCACAGCTCCCCGGGGGTGGGTGGGCGTCGTTGCGCGATCTTGTTCCATTGTGTCTGACTTCAGTTCAGCCATTGGCTTGACCTTCCAGAAATACTGGATTTGAGCCCGTATTCAATACAGGCTATCGTAAATCCTGCTAGCACACTATTATTTTTATTTGACAGTCATTGCTACTTGAATTTGATTAAAGCATGGCAAAGCATCTGGATGCTCACCAATGCGTATCGTTGGGTATTCTTTCACACCTTTGGGACTCGAATTGGGTTACCAGCATTGGATGTTGCTCCCTGATAGGTATAGGTCAAAATGGGGATGTGCTCCAAATGTCAGTATTGGTGCGTAGACGATATTGATAATTATTGATATTTGGTGAGTCTAATGATTCCTAGCTGACAACACTAGGTAATGAAGCGATGCATCAGGGATAGGCTCATTCGTGGCAAAAAACAGCTGACCGGGTCAAAACGTGAGGTGGTTAGCATTACGGAGTCTCAAAGCACCTCGATGCGCGTCAAAAGACTCTTTTCAGATTCTCATTAGGTTCCTGAAATCTGAATGTCTTCCTGAAATCCGGCTGAAGCGCTATGTAAGTGTCCTATGCTTGGCGTGTGATGAGGTGGGACGGGCTAGCAATCGGTTTAGCTGAAGTGCAATCATTACACCCTTATTGCATGGCCATGCGAATTGCACATCGCCCAGTATTCAGCGCTTGTTTGCGCCGAAAAAGCTTTCAACATCCGGGATATTGTGGGTAATCGGTGCAGGGGGCAGGTCATTTAGCAGCATCCGGCCATAGCGCTTCGTCACCAATCGGCTATCGAGGATAGCGACGACGCCAGTGTCCGTGACCGTGCGTAGCAGCCTTCCAAAACCCTGCTTCAGGCGAAGACTTGCACTCGGAAGCGACCACTCCAGAAATGCATCGCCACCAGCATCTTTAATGCGCTGCTCACGAGCACGTTGAGGGGGAGTATCCGGAATAGCGAATGGGAGCTTGTCGATGACCACCAGCGACAGTGCTTCCCCTGCGATATCAACGCCCTCCCAGAAGCTGTACGTGCCGAGGAGGACAGCATTCTGTGTCACACGGAAGTCAGCGAGGAGACGGCCACTGGGTTTGTCTCCTTGGACCAGAAGAGGCCAGCGTGTGCCCGCAAAGCGGTCTCTGGCCTGCTGTAGCATCCTATGGCTAGTAAACAGTAGGAAAGCCCGGCCATTGGATGCATTGACAAGGTCTTCCATAATGTCCAGCATCCGGGATGCGTATTCATTGGATGCATCCGGGGCCGGCAGGTGCTTGGGAATGTAGAGGAGACTGTTCGCGGCGAAGTCAAATGGTGAGCCTTGCTTACATTCGATGACCGATGATCTGTTTAACCCAAGCCGGAATCGGACATCATCAAAACGCCCTAGTGTTGCAAGGGTTGCCGAAACAAACACCAAGCGTTTTGTACGCGCTAGCAGAGCACTTTCCATGGCATCGGAGATGAAGTGTGGTGTTTCGGTAAAGGTGACGGCAATCGATGTCGCCGCACCCCTCGGTTCTTTGACGGTAAACCAGTTGAAGGCGAATGTCTTTGGTGCATCTGATGCGGCTTGCTCGAGCTCACGTGCGGCACGTGTTGCCATCCGGGAAAGACCATACGCCCTGTCTTGGTCTGGACCCTGGAGCGACGCTTCTGCGATGGCATCGAGGTCTTTACCAAGGCGCTCAAGATTCTTGACCAATGTATTACGGGTCGTGGCGAATTTACCAGATGCTTCTTCGCTTTCCCATGCTTCGCTGAGAAAGGCTTCCCGGTTTCCGAGTACGGCAAGCGGAGTAACAAGGTGTTGATGTAGCTGCTCAATCTCCATCAAGAGAGCAGGGTTAGTAGCGCTGATACGTTTACACCGGCTAAGGAGGCGTGGCACACGTCCACTCGTCCATTCGACGCCGAAGTTCCGCGTCGCAGTTTCATCCACGTGATGCGCTTCATCGAAGACGACGGCATCATAATCGGGAATCAGGCTCATCCCAGGTGCATTGGCAGACAGCTGCCGCAGCTTGAGGTCTGTAAAGAAGAGGGCGTGATTGACGACGAGGAGACGGGACCCGGCAGCCTCTTCACGGGCTTTGTAGAAGAAGCATTTCCCAATGTACCTACAGTCTTTTCCCCTGCAGGAGTCGGGATGACTGCTGATGTCGTGCCAGTTACCAAACACAAATGGCAGATCAGCGACATCACCGGTTTTCGTTTCCTTCGACCACATCTGCAGCTTGACAAAGCCGGGATCGATTTCGGCGAGGAGGTCCGCTGCTGCGACATCCATCTCCTGGTGGCAGAGATAGTTCTGTCTGCCTTTTAGGACGGCATAGGTTATGTCAAGGCCAAGCACGCGTAGTACAGCCGGAATATCTTTCTCGACGAGCTGTGTTTGCAGTGCGATGGTGTGGGTTGAGATGACAGCGGTGCTGCCATCATTTTTAGATAACCAGAGGAGCAGCGGCACCAGATACGCGAGTGTTTTTCCAACTCCGGTACCTGCTTCTGCTAGGCACGGAACGGAATCAGAGAGCGCGTGTGAGATGGCATCAGCAAGGGTCTGCTGCTGCTCACGAGGGATAAACCCAGGGAATTGCTTTGCGAAAGGACCCGAGGCTGCGAGAAGTCCCGCAGCCTTGGATTTACGACTAGTTCCCACCCAGTTCGGGACCGAGCAGGTGACATCCCGAGTCGATATGAATGACTTCGCCAGTGATTGCACGGCTTAGATCGGATGCGAAGAAGGCACAGGTATCGCCAACTTCATCTGGATCAGTCGCCTTGCGTAGCGGAGCAACTTCAGGAATACGCTTGTACATATTTCGGAAGCCTGCAATGCCAACGGCGCTGGCCGTTAGTGTCATGCCAGGGGAAACAGCATTGACGCGAATCTTTTGCGGCCCAAGGTCATCGGCTAGGTAGCGTACAGTCGCTTCTAGTGCTGCTTTTGCCACGCCCATCACGTTGTAGTTTGGCACAACGCGCTCAGAGCCTAGATAGGTCATGGTGATAATCGAGCCGCCACTTGGCATCAGAGGCGCTGCAGCACGGCTGGCTGCAACCAATGTATACGCGGATACATCCATTGCAAGCGCAAAACCATCCTGGCTGGTATCTGAGAACCGACCGGAAAGCTCATCACGCTTAGCAAATGCCACAGCATGAATCATAAAGTCAAGATTATCGGTGAGGGAAGCAATCTGTGTGTGCAGCGCTTCGACCTGTGCGGCATCTGTCAGATCGCAGGGTGCGACCAGCTTGACAGCATCGCCGAGGGATTCCGCGAGGGAGCGAACATCCTTTTCTTCGCGATCGCCGAGGTAAGTCAAGATAAGCGATGCGCCTTCACGGACTGCGCTTTTCGCACAACCCCATGCCATCGATCGTTCGTTCCGGACTCCGTAGATTAAACCAATTTTGCCAGTGAGCAGACCCATGTCATCCTCCGGTGTAGTGTATCCCGAAACATCGGTGTCGGGTTCCCGCGTCTGCGGGGATGTTGATGATGAAGCACCCATCAAAGGTCGCTGCGTGGAAGTTGTTACTTCCTCGCTGGCTTCTTGGCAGTTGCCTTTGGTTTCGTGGTTGGCCGCGACGCAGGCTTTGGGTCCTCGATAAGCATTTCATAATAGAACGTCGATGGTTTACCATCCGGTGTCACCTGACACTCCACCTGAATGACTTTTTCATCAATGGTTACATCGACCTTGTCAAGCCGATTTCCACTGGCATCAAGCCGGTAAATCACTACCGACTTTGGAACCAGCGATCGGGTAATGGAGAAGGTAGCTTTTCCTTGCCTTGCGAGGATGACATCTCCACCGAATTGCTCAATCGTCTGGCGATCGGCTGAGAAGTAGCGCGCGCCGGCATTTCGTGTGTCTGTAGCGTGAATCAGTAACATGCGCTGACTTGCGGCAATGGGTAACTTGTCGAGGCTAGCCACCGCGGCTGCCGCGCCTGTTCCTTCGATGTCAACATCCACCGGTCCAAATTTAAGGACATCACCTTCGGCACCAACCCCTGCAATCACATTTGTGGCAACTAGGCGTAGTGAGCCAGCCGTTCCATCCAGAAAGACCTGATTCGTGAGGCTTTGTCGTAGCTCTGTATCCAGCGATGTCTTGTTGGTCGGAGGAAGAAGCTCGGCGCGTAGCATACTCGCGATGGCATTTGAATCGCCGCTGTGTTCGAGTCGGAGTTCTGTTTTTGGTGCGATAGGCAGTTTTCCGGCATCTACCCTGATACCTATGCGCGCAACGAGCGCGAGGGCTGGAAATTCGGGAGGGAGTGGGGCTGCAAAGTCCGATATCAGCGACTTTTGCGGTACGATTCGGGCAACCGTCACGGGGGGAGTGACTAGTGCTCCACTGCGGTACACAAGGGCTGCAATCCGCTCACTGGCAAGGGCCGTCGGATCGCTTGCGGTGTCAAAGTACGCGATTGCCTTTGGTGTATTGACCGTCGTACGGCTATGGGCCCATGCGAAGCGGAAGATACCGTCCCAGCCCTGTATAGCCGCTGTCGCCGCTGTTAGTAACCCTGCCTCGTACCGATACTGATTTGGTGCTGCGAAATTCCATTCCGAGACAATAAAGGGCTTGTCCAAAATGCGTTGCGGGGCAACATTTACAGGACCGGCTCCACCGCCATAAATCGCAGAATTCCCGTTATTGGCTCCACTACTAGGTAGCTTCCAAGGCTCCCCAGGGAAGACAGGGTGGTCGAAGTAGAAGTGGGCATCTACGATATCAAGACCTAGCCGCGTGTTTTGAAACGCTGGAACTTCTGACCAGCCATTTAGGTCGGTCAACAGTG
>JAURHZ010000056.1 GCA_030833025.1 Armatimonadota bacterium | reverse complement strand
CACTGGAACGTTCCGTGCAGATGGTTCAGGTTTTGTTGAAGTCCGCGGGGCAAATGGTGATGTGCCTGTCGGGCCACGGCCAGTTATTTCGGTCGACTACGATGTGCTTTATGTCACCGCTGATGCGACTCCACCAGGTCTGGAAGAAGGCATTGGCGCGCGGCTTGGACAACCATTAGTTATTCCTCAGCTGGATGTAACACCGGTATCAAGTGGACTTGATACAGTTGCGATGACCAACGAGGATCTGCTTGTCTTTGCTGCGAGACAAACAAATGATCGAAATGGCTCTGGACTGACGAGCATCATCGGAGTAAACGAGCAGTTCTCGGTAGGTGCTACCAAATTCCGACAGAATGTTGCTATTCTTGAGGACTTGGCTCCTATAAGTGCGCCAGTCGATCGACGTATCGTTACCGAGCTTCCAACACTACGGAATCGGTTGATCTTTACCGGAGGCATCAGCACCAGCATGGGCGCGATTCTCGCTCCAGCTTGGGAAGGTCTCACAAATGTGCGTGTTATGGGAAGCCCGGCTGTATCAGCTGATGGCATCTCATATGTCGTTGCACAGGCAACGTCCGTCGCAAATAGTGGTACGGTCTCCGTGCTTATTGCGCTTCAGATGGACAAGGATGTCACGCTGAATCTTCCTGAAGCCTACAACCCGGCGTACCCTGTATCTGTTCGTCAATACAATGCACTGACGTATCCTGCTACAGGCTCGGATCCTGTTCAGACGACGACGGCCATTCTTCCAGCGAACGCTGTTGATAATGTTGTGTCATCGGTTCAGCTTTCCGGTGACGCAAAACGTGGCAAGATCACTGTAACTGACATGCGGCACCCAAGTGGTGTACGTTTTTCAAGTACACAGTCATTCGTTGTGTCGTATGTTCCTGCAGGAACACAGAATCCAGTTACGGTCGTCCTGACTCCATTACCTGGTAGTGCAGGTGTTCCGGTGACGGCAACAACCGATGATGATGGTTCATCAGTACGATCAGTTGGTGGTGCCTACTCACCTGTCCTTTGGTACTACATCCTTCCTGGAGCGCCGACATCGTCGCCGACAGTCAGCGGAAACCACATTTACTTTGCCATCGGACAGAACATCGTCGCCTTGGATGTAAATCCTGCGGAATCCGATCCATCTGTTCGTGTTGGGTTCGGCGAGCAGGTAATCAATGTCGCAAGCTCGATTGTAAATGCTGCTACATCGCAGCCTTTGACGGTCTCGACTAACCACCTGCGCTGGGTACGTAATGCAGGCGCTGTGATTGCTTCGCCTCCAGTTGTCGGTGGCAATGTAGTTGCAGTTTCGACTTCAGCAGGCCCTGTTGTCTTCCAAGCCAGCACTACGTTAGTGACCGATGCAAAACGTATTCTGGAAGTTGGAGCTGATGGTGCTGCGACATGGGTGATGGACGGAACCGTTGACACCGATGTCGTTGGTGGTGAGGTTCCTGTTTACGACCCAAGTCTCCCGGATGGCATCGCTAATCCACCAGCAACCGGTCGTAGGGCTATACGTCGCAGCCAGCTAGCAAGGCCATCTGTTGCTCGAAAGCTTTCGGGCCAGGATTACTTAATAGCCGACACTGGAAACAATCGTGTCCTGCGTGTTGACCGTGGCGGTCGTATTCGCTGGGAACTGACATCCCTGCGAGACACCTTCAAGGTGTTGGCTTCAACGGACAGCACGCTGTTGAACAACCCAACGGATGTACAGTATTCGTTGATGCCGACGGCCGATCCATCGGATCCTACTAAGGCACCGATTGGGTATGAGATGCACTATCTCATCGCGGATGCTGGAAACTACCGTGCAATTGAAGTTGTTGACTACTTCGACCTTAATGGCAACTTCCGTAATGTCGGCGGGGACCGTGGCGAAGGCGTGGTTGTCTGGGTATCTCGCCTTAAGTCCCGTGAGGGACGAAACCTCCGTATACAAAAGGTACAGAAGATACTAACCAGTGTTGGTGGGGTTACGGGCATTCCACAGATTGTTGCAGTTGTTGCAAATGCGCAGACTGCTGGTGTCGGTGGACTGGATATAGATTCATCTGGTGGTTCAGTTGTTCGGCTTGAATATCGACCTTACAACACATTCGTTGTATTACGAAATGCCGCTGGTGGCGTTCTGCCTCCTGCTACGTGGCCAGTCGCCGGATCGCCCGTTGGGTCGGGTTACCCGTGGCCAGTTGCTGCTGCAGGAGCATCCGCCCAGACAACAGAGCCAATAATCAACGGCACTGTCACCGCAACCATTCAGGAAGTGTTGCTACCTAATGGTGAGACCTACAAGATCACATCTCCAACCTACTTTGAGCAGGTCACGCTCCCTAACGGAGCTGGTGGTACCAAGCCTGTCTATATGATTGCGGATGCGAATGGTGTCTATCAGATTGAGGATGGTCCTATGGGACGGCGTGTGGTCACTTGGTACTTCAATCAGAGCCACTACAACACGATGAACCTGAATCCTGCATTTAGTGCGGATGGTATCAATCCTAGATTGTTGGTGGCTGCTGGATTGGATGCAAAGGAACTACCAAGGTTCCAACCAACGGCTATTCGTAGGTTACTGAATGGTCGATATCTGATTACTAACAGCGCTGTTGGACAGTCATCAGTTTTCCAGACCGGCCAGTTTGCTGGTGAAGTTCTCGAGGTGATTCCTCAGTTCAACCCAGATGGCACACCAAATGGTGGTCGCTTCGGTGGATTCTCAGTACCGCAGGTCATCAGTCGACCTAACGGTCTCGGTATCGGACGAAATACCAACGTTCAGTGGATGGGAACAACATCCAATAACACATCACTAATTGACCAACCTCTCTTCGGAGATCGTCTGTGAGCCGTACAAATCGTATGAAAATCGAAACCCTTTCCGCACTCGTACGCACAGGATTCGCTGTTACCTTAGTCGGTATGGCGACTGTCCCGGGTATGGCCCAGGAATTTACCCGTCCAAAACCTGCCGCTACGAACCGGCCATCGATGCAAAATCCTGGTGGAAAAGCGCACGGTGGTAATAACAACCGTGGTCGCCTGACAGGTGATTATCTTTGGGGCGTAACCAATGGTAACCGCACCTTTGATAAGCCCGTCTACAGCAGAGTCCCGCAAGAGACAATTGATTCGCCCTTGTTCATGGATGGCTGGACGTACCCGATAGCACGTGCAACGAATGGTGCACGTGTTGGGCAAAATGCGACTGGCAGTATTCGTGACCTGTTGTTCCCAAGTATCTTGCTCGATGACGAAGCTACTATTGGAATCGCTCCTATTGACGGCACAACTTCAATCGCCCCATCTGGGCGAGTAGTTGTCGGTGCATCGTGGATTACAACGGTGTCAGGTCCATCGACATTGTTCACTGGGACCCTGTATCACCGTAAGCAGTCCGTCCTTCGACCGAATGGTAATCCGGGAAGTAACCCAGCGGATGCAGGTAAGTTCAGCTGGTATCCATCCGTAGCAGGTGCCGCCGGTTCTGTTACCCGCTACGCCATCAAGATCAAAATTCCGCAATCAGCTACGGATTCATCATTAGAAGCTCGCGTATCCGATGCCCGCTATGTTGTGTACTATCAGGTACCTAATGGTAGCGGTGGGTTCACACATGCATCTAAGGTTTGTTATCTCAGTCAACGAACCGCAGGTAGTTACTACTTAAACGGCTCGGATGGTCAGCCGGCCTACTTCCCGATGTTTGCTGATGCAACATACGCAGCTGGTGGTAACTACGCGAATGGGGGAGCCTACGGTGATGGTTCGTTCCGTGCTCGTGTGGAACTGGATGCCACAACAGAGTCTCCTGCAGCAAACACGTTCGTTATTGCCGACCAAGTAGAGTTTATTCAACGCCCACAGGCCGTAAAGGCAACCCCGACGCTTGTCCCTCCTCACGGAGGCCGAAAGGTCGATACGGATCAAGCGGGCTTCACGGCGAATAATTTCTTTCAGCCTTCTGCATCGGCAACGTATGCATTGGCAGACTTTATCAACAACCCACTTGACCCGAGCTTTACAACCGGAACGCAAACACTTGACGCAACAAACATCTCGACCATTTTCTGGGGGCCAGAATCTATCGTTCAGCCTCTGAATGGGACGACAAGTGTTGCGCCAGTCAATGCGCGTAACCATCAGGCATATCAAGATGGATCCGGAAACCTGCTTCCATTCTTTTCACATATGCAGGTTTTGGTTCCAAGAACCGATTACATCGTTGATCCTGAAACCGGTGTTCCTGCAGCGAGCGCGGATGGAACAAAGTCAATCGAACTCGGTTCAATCCACTCCGTTGACTGGCTCACGGGTACGCCGATATGGCGTTTCCCTGACCGCTCCTATATCCCAGGTGGCTTGCGTAATCCGCAGGTTGGAACGGATACGAACAGTAAGCCTGTGTATCAGGTTCCGGGCATCGTTGCGTACGATGTCAACAACGATGGAACGATCGTTGATGAAGAAGTCTTTATTGGTTCACATGGCGATAATAACAACGGAGGGATCGCGGCTAGCGTCACGATCGTTCCTGGAATTGCTGTTCGTGGGCAGGTGCAGGTTCCAGTTCGTAATGCAAGTGGTGTTATCACGGGCACGGCAGCAGCACCGCGAGGCCGCTACTACGTAGAGCAAACTGTGCCAACCCCTGGATTTGCGCCAGTGCTAAACACCGTTGCGTTCGTGACGGCCAATAATGGCGTGATTTACGCGATAGACCCATATGGCAATAACGATTCCCGCTACTTGCCAAATGCGGATACGACGATTCTCGGTACGTTCCGTTATGGTTCTACGAACGTACTTTGGACCTTCTCACCAGAAAGTGCTGACCGCGGTACCACGGGTGTTCGTGCTGAAACACTCGAGCTCTATAATCGCCGGTTAAAGACCGAAGTCCCTGTTCCTGGTCCTTATGGCAGTGCATCAGCAGTCGTCGCATGGGCAAAGGCAGATGCCGACCCGACCATTAACTTGCTTACAGACGAACCACGTTTATTTGTTGGCAACCAGAATGGCAATGTCTACGCACTGGATGCACGTGCGGATGCGGGTGTCAATGCGGTTTCGAATACGCTAAATGCACTTCCATATCGGAAGGGCCAGCAGACATTCAATACCAAACACTTGCCTAACAGCCTTGTTGTCCAAACCGACCCACATCGGACAGAGTTAAAGTGGTGGTTCGAGACGCTAGGCTCCGTTAATGCCGCCGTTGCCGTTTCCGAAGTTCCAGCACCTAGAACAGCTCCTGCAACTGCAAGCGCTTCCAAGGGTGTTTTTGTAACTACCGGAGAAGGCCGTGTATACGCATTGGACTTTGATGGCCCAGTTACAAAGGCTGATCATGATGCAAACATGGTCTGGGATGGCACGGCAGGCGACTCGCTTCAAGCAGGTAGTGCGCCGTCATTGCCACCCGCTGCGGGGTCCGCGGCTGGTCTGAATGACAACATCCGGTTTAGAAACTCCGTTGCTGCACTTTCGGGTGCGCGACCTGACTTCACGGAAGGTACGATTCGTCCTCGATGGGCGTACCCAAACCGCTACCGCGATATCTCTGGGACGGATAACAAACTGACGGATGCAATCGATGCCTCTGTGGTGTACCCGGGCTTCAAGCTTGCCGAACCGAGTACGGTTGCTGGACCTATTTACTCTGCTCCAGTTCTGTTAGATTTTCCGTTCCTTGATCCTGATACGGCTACGCTCTCGGGTGTGCGACGTTATGTTGTTGTGTCAACCAATGACCTCAATGCAGATTCACCTGATAGTCCACGTCAAGGCCGTTTGGTTTTGTTGGATCAAGAGGGCGATCGTCGAGATTTCTTGACAAACCCGATGCCAACAAGGGCGGCAGCAGCCGTGGTACCACCGGCGAAAGCTGCTCCTGCTGCTGGTGCGACCATTTACTCGCAGCCTGTTGACCAGTATGTTTCGAAGCTTGGTGCTTTCGGACGCGCAACCCCAGCCTGGACGTATCGGCATCAGTACGACACGTACACCGCGGGCGTTGCGAGTATTGCTAAGCGCAATGCACCTGTAACCACCGGAGTCACTGGTAGCCCTGCTTACCGAACACTCCCAACAATCTTTGTTGGTGGTATTGGCCGTGTATATGCGATCGATCTCGATCCTTCTACCGGTTTGTTCCTTCGATGGCGTGGCAGTGCAGCTGACCAGGTAACGACACTGCCTGCTGGAGCAACGATTCCATCGGAAGAGGGAACTACGGATCGATTGAATCCGAACGATCCTCTCAATCCGGCGAACCCATTGTTCAATGTTGGTGATCGACTGACGAAGCGTCTCGGCTTCAAGCGCATCCTTGCACGCACCGTTCCACTTCTCGGTGATCGTTCTGCAATCGATGGCGATCTGGTTGTTACCGGCGGACCACTTGTTAACCGGAGCAATGCAGAAGCGCGCACTGCCGCTGCAACGCTCACGGGTAGGGGTGCTGGAACCACTACGCCAGTAGATGTTTCCCTTACGACATCACCGTTACGCCCAAGTGTGCCACTCATCCCGACAGATGATGCGCCATCAAGTGTTTACGTGATGCGTTCGACTGCGACTGGTGCATATGCTCCGTTCGGATATGACATCACGTCTGTTTTGTTCGCTGACAGTGTGTTCCCCGTCTTTGACTTCACGGGTATGTATGCAAACCAGGATGTCGATGATCCGCTAAGCACAACGCGTGGAACATTGCCGTCAACAACGGCTGCTCCTGCGCTTGCATCCGGTACACCAACGAACACCGCTTATCAATATCCAAGCTTGTTCGTGACGAGCCGTGATGGTTATCTCCACGAGCTGAGCACCAACCTTGAAGGTGAAGATCCGTCGTTGCCATCGGTCGTAACCAACCCTGGTGAGACGACGGCTGCGCTTGGTTGGGCAACGACTGAAGATCCTGAGCGTTTCAATGACCTTCATGTCTACCTAGTCACACGTATGGGACCTGGCGGACAGGGAGCAGGTATCACTGCCGTAACGAACGCATATTTCCCTGGGCGTGATGCTGACTATGCGAAATCGCGTGGCATCCAGCAAAAGCTGAGAACGGACGGTACGAGTTACTTCCGTTTCTATCCGCCGCTGGAACCAGTAGTTGTTGGTCAGACTCCTGATTATGGTGATAACCCACGGCCAAGCCTAAAGCCTCGTGGTCTTTACCGCCAGCTCGTCTCTGCTACGTTCTTCCCTAAGGACACGCATACTGGTGCAACGGGATTCCCATTGGATCAGCGTGGTCTGTTCTACGACAAGCGTTTCCGCACAACAGCGGGAACGAATGCAAACGAAGGCGGATTGGTAAAGCTGCCCGGATACTCATCGATGGGTGAAGTAACTGGGGCGGGATCGTTCAATCCACAGGGACCTGAGGCTGATAGTGAACGTGCAGCTGCCAATGCATCGCTTGCCCCTGGTGTACTTGCTGCACCTAGCGCGAATGTAAATCCAAGTGGTCAGAATGCTACTTGGGTATATGTTGCGGGAGATGATGGACTTCTGTATGCCTATACACCTGTATATGCTAAACGTCTTGGCGGAATTGCATCAGGTTTTGTCGGCGGGACCATTGTGCGGCGCAACGATCCAGGCGAGGGGCAAGTCAAGGTCGACATCTTTGATTCTGCTGACTTCCAGACATTGTTTGCCGCTGCACAAAGTGGATCTCCACTACGCCCACGGCGCGATGGCGAAGCGACAACTGCGCCAAGCACAAGTAACATCGTTTCGCGAACGGCGAAGGGCAAACGACCATTCTTTGAATGGGGCGAATCTATTCCAATCATCATTTGGGATGTAACGGTCCGGAAGTCGTTCGATTCATCGACGCCTGCAGCATCGGTCCCGAATATTCCTGCAAGCTTCCAAGTAACCGTACGCTTAACTCCGCGCGGTGGAAATTCGATTACGCGTACCTTGAATCTGGCGATGGCCGGTCCTACGGTTTCGGTATACCCATATGACCGTGAGTACACCGTTCCTCCGATTGACACGCCTGCTGGACATGCACCGGCAGCTCTTGGTATGGCGTTTGCGGACTTCCGCATCGATGGAACCAGTGGACTACCAATTGGACCTGGAACACCAATCGATGTACAGGTAACCGTTGGGCCACCGTTGACCGTTCCGGGTTCCGACCCACGTACAGGTCCCCAGGTAATCGTACAGATTGTTGGTGGAGCATTCGAAACACAGATCATCAACCGGACGAATCCGTTGTTCTGGGCGGCTAACCCACTAGGAGTCCAGGGTTTCTTGATGGACACCGTCAGTACGGCAAATGGTGTCGCACCTGTCTCTGTAGGAAAACCTGCCGGTGATCCGCCAGCGGGTGGTATTGGGCCATTCCGAACAGGTGACAATGCCAAGGCTCTTTATCCGTCTGCAGGTGCAACACTGGTTGACCCTGACAAGGCTGGCTCGGAATATAGCCAAGCCCTTGGCAACGGAAACGTGGTTGAGCGCGTTGATGCCGACCAGTTCCTTCCTGATGGTCTCGGTGGACGCCGCCGCAATACACGGTTTGGTTTACGATTGCGGGATGCATCTGGTGCGGATGACCTTTCGTACTACGTTCCGGTTGCTGCGAGTGCAGGTTACATCAACCATGGCCGTACGGGTTCATCCGATGTTTCTGCAAATCAGCGTAACCTCCGTATCGTAAACCGTTCGTTGATGGGCTCGCTCACCAACGTTCGAGCTGAGGTTCTTGATGACCTTATCTGGCGATGGTGGCCAGCCAACTTGCCAAATGCAGATGCGGGTACGGACAATGTTCGTCGAACGCCAATCGGTATGGGCGTGGATGGCCGCATTAACCCGCTGCCTTGGGAGACTGTCGTGACAGAAGCCCAGCCATGGAAGCGTAAAGCATTGACCGCAGCTACGGGTTCCATCATGGCTCTGGGTAACCTTAGCCCTGACTACACGGATATCAGTGCAGCATCTGCCTCCAACCAAGGCCGCCAGGCTGTGTCCATTGTTATCAATGGCACGGATGCGGTTACTGGTGGGGCATCGGTCATCGCTGGCGGACAGGATCTACTGACCAATACCAACCCTGGCTATGTCACGAATCCACTTGGTGGTGTCGCAGGTTCTTCTGCAGCCATCAATGTCAAGGTTCCAAAGTATCAGCCAGCAAACCTCGTTGCGATGCACTCGTTGACATCCACCTACGAACTGCCAAGCAGCATCGATGGAGCAACGGTCACAACAGCAGATGGACGTGTCCAGTTGCCACGTGGACTTGCAAACCGTGAGCTTCGTAAGTGGACGGGTGGCAGTTTCAATGGTGAGAAGGCGATCACGCCGTTCGGTTACACAAGTCGTGTCCGGATGTATGTGGATGCTAATGGAAACGGAATCTGGGATGCCCAGAATGGTGAAGAGCCATACCGTATTGTCGAAGTCTGGATGGGCGTCCCTGTTGATATGGGACTCCGTGCAGCGGAGACACCCGTTGACCTCGGCGGTCTTCCAGGTGGATTTGGTATCCAAAATGGTGTCCTCGGTTACGGCGGTACGATTCTGACGGGTGAGCAAGCTGGTTTTGCTCCTCCGCCACTGCGTGCACCTTATGCGCCGTTCTTCAGACCAGTAACCATCCAGAACACTGGCAACGTCAACCTGTGGAACCTCCGTGCGTCACAGCGCATCGAGACTCCGGGTACGGCAACACCAGGAGCAGGTACGAACTCGTACATGTTTGGCATGCGCAGTGAGCTGGTGGACCCAAGGTTTGGCATTCTCGCCTTTGGTGCAGATCCAAACGCAAACTTACCGGTCGCGAACTTGATGCCACAGGTCGTGACATCGCTTGACAAGACCTTTGATGCCGCGTGGCTTCAATGGATGCAAACGAACCCTGATCCTGTGTTCCGGGCAACGATGGACTATGACCTCGGTGGACAGACTGTCTTCGAGCGTTACTACCAGCCACTCGCTGGTCGTCATACGCTGCATAAGGCTCAGCCAAACGCCGCGAACCCATCGGTGCTTGGCATCCCTGACCTCCCAGGTGCTCAGAACCTGTTGCCGTACGGCTATGTCGCACCTGAAGCTGCAAAGCCGATGGTCGGTATTGCAGTGCCACACGGTACTCCAACCGGGGTTTACTCAAGTCGGTATGCAAACCGTAATGGTGCGCCACCTCAGCTTGGAGTCTTTGAAGACCACGATACAGATCCGACGAGGGGCTATGCGGCGGTTCCAGTACTGCAGCCAGATGGCAGCATCTCAATTGCTGGACCAACCTACCGTGGAATCAACGGTGTTGACAGCAACCTGAACTTTGTCTACCCTGGTGCGCTCGGCATCTTCCCAGTCGCTGGTGAAACAGTCCTCCGCGGACGTACAGGTATCACCAATGCAGCAGGCGCAGTCGTTGGGGTTGAGTATCAGCCACACACCAACCCTGCGATGGAGCTGAAGGTCACTGTTACCGAAAGTTCGATTACGGGTCAGGTTCCTGACTTTGATCTGAGTGCTCAGGTTGCAAATGGTCAGTTACCAGGCATCGATGTCTTCCCGATCTTGGATGCCGCAAGACGTCCAGCATCGGCGATCAGCCCTGCGACGTACCGCTCGGCGAATGGTCGTATCAATGTCTACTTCTCCCGTAATGCTGATGCAAATGGGTTGGCACTAACGAATGTTGGCGATCCGGTCAAGCTGTTCCATTCACATATGAACTGGAACCCAACCATCGGCACGTTCGTGGCGGCTGACTTTGGTACACCAGTTGCTGATCCGTCGCTGAATACGGGGCGCTGGTTTACGGCTCCTGAAATCATCAACGGTACGACTGATCTCCGGGAAAGCAACACGGCTCCGTATGTGCTCCATACAGCGCCTACGGCAACCAATGCGCTTCTCGTCTGGGCGAATAGCCGGCAAGCATCTGGCGGAGACATTCTCGATACGATTATGTTCTCTCGCCTCGATGCAAATGGCGTTCCTGCATCGGTGAACCCATGGTTTGTCAATGGTGACCCTGCTGTACGGAGATTTAGTCCAAAGGTCGCATTTGATTCCGGAACGGGAACTTCGATGCTTGTCTTCCACGGAGGCGTTCCTGGGAAGTGGCGTTTGATGTACTCGGGCCGGTCAGCCGATGCTTCGGGTGTCCCAACGGATACAGCTCCGGATGGTTCTGGTCGTCAGCTAGGCGAGCAGGTCTTGACGCTTCCTGATTCCATCGTGAGTGCTAGCGAGCCATTTGCTACATTCCGCCGGATGGTTCGCCA
>JAURHZ010000055.1 GCA_030833025.1 Armatimonadota bacterium | reverse complement strand
TCCGAGCGGATGGTCTTCCGTTCCGGGAGGCAGATAAGGCCTTTGCGAATTTGCGTGTAAGTCACACACAGGAGCTGGTTACCGCATAGCAGTGGCTTGGTGCTTAGTTGGGTGCTGGCGGATTACTTCAGACCCGTGAAGTCAAAGACGGTGAAGTCATTGCCGAAGCGGCCCGCAACGATGTTGGCATCTGACTGGTTGTAATGAACCAATCTGTCTGTCGTTAGAATGCCGGTTGTGATGTCCGTTCCGCTGTATTTATTGACGTAAATGAGAGCGAGGCGCTGTCCCGGGCTCTCGAGCGGTTGCATCAGTGCACTAAACGATGCAAGAGATCCGCGATAGTACATCGAGACAATTCGCTTGGCTTTCATCTTTTTGGGAAGGCCAACAGCCATCGACAAAGAGGAATATTCATCCGATGGCCGGGAGCGATAAAAGTAGACCGAGTTCGAGCCGTTTTCTGTCATGTCGTAGCTACCAAGCACATACATGTCCAGCATTGGAACAGGAGATAGCTTCACGCGCGTGTTGAGGAAGTGGGTCTGCGTCTGCTCTAACTTCTTGATGCGCCCATTTTCAGCATCCAAACGGACTACCGAGGGAATGTTACGGATAACACCATCCAATGTCACGGTTGGCAGCGGACCAAAAACCAGAAGATCTCCGTTGGAGGCCAAGGTTGCATCACTGAAAAAGTCATTTTGGTGGGCCGGACCATCAATTACTCTTGTCCATTCAAGCTTGCCATCCTTGGATATGCGCTGTACCTGCCAGTCGGATGCATTCAGGAGATTCTTGCCAGTATAAATCGTGCTGATTAGATAATGTTCACCCTTTGCACCTTGGACAACAGCTGTGAGCTCTGCAACACCCTTTCCTGTTGATAGGGCATCATCAAGTTCACCCGATGCCTTCAGGTGCATCCTGAGAATAGACACGGAGTTAGAATTTATATAGCCTGTTGAAAACAGCCAAGCTCCGCCTTCTGAGTCACTGACGACACGGATGAGGTGAAGGATTCTGTCTTGTGGGTACTTTGAAATGGATGTGGACAGCAGCTTGCCATCCGGGCCGTATTTGAGAATCGCAAGATAGCGGCCAGGTGCCCGACCAGCGGATTCCTTGATCATGACGTTCACATGAGCGCCTACAAAAACGTTGCCAAACTTATCGGATGTAACGTGATCTGGGAAGTATTGGACGCCTTGTATCTGCGGAGTAAGCGTGGACCAAAGTAGCTTACGATTAGCTGTTGTGCATACGGTTAGGATTTGTTGATCGAGATTTTTATGGCGGACGGTTCCGGTTGTAACTGTGCCATGCCCCGGTACTTGGACGGTTGCCACCGCTTCTGATGCTGTAACTTGGTCTTCTGGCTTCGGTTTGTATTCGTACTGGATAAATCGACCGATGTAGGTAGGAGCCTGATCTGGGATCAGTCTGCCTGACATACGTTGTACTGGAGGCGGTTGGCTTATTCGCCCAAGGATGATCGGTGTGCAGAATAGTCCGACTAGCAGAAGTGCTGCGATGCCTTGGGCATAGTTGCGCGGCTTTGTCTCCCTGCCGATGACGAATTCTTGGGTGTGAGGTTCGACATACAGATCGCCCGTAAAACCTAGGCTTCTTAGTCGATTTGCAAAGTGTGCTGCCGCGTCATCATTGCCACAGGTATTCGCTGCTTTCCAGCCGCGTTCAAGGCACTGTAAACGAAGGGCATCAAACTCTGTGCGTTGGGTTTCAAATGCCTCTGGATGTGCTGCAAGTAGAATCTGGTCAGTTGCCAGTGCATCAAATTCGATGGCAGCTTCTAAGGTTGCGGCTGCGCTGTAAGACGAGAGTATTACGCTTCCGATTCGCAAACATTCAAGATAGTCAACCGTAATCAAGGTTGTATCGAGCTTGACAACGCGCTCTGAAATAACAACAACAGGCTGTGCCCCGAGCTCAGCGAATGCATCGACGACTGACTTGCGCCACTTATGCATAAGGACATCGCGGCTACGGTCATCGCTCAGAGGCCATGCAATTGCGGTCAGCTCCGAGCGCAGCATTTCGGCATCGGGGGTGGTTGCCAGCAGTGCCAATACATACCAAATCTTACGTGTGAGCTTAACTTCAGTGAGTGAGTCTGATCCGAGAATTTCGCCTCGGCCCATCAACTTAAGTAAAGGACGCATAACTCTTATGGTACTGGATATCATTGTGCAAATGGTCACATCGCGTTAGCAGAAACATGCGAAAAACCGCCTGTGGAACATAGGGCGGGTGCAATGTGCTTGGGTACTTTGTTGGGGGTAGTAGGAGGGCAGGCTTTCCGTTATTGCTGCCCTCCATTGGAGGCTCTCGTGACCGTGGCCGGTTCAGCGCGTTTTGCTGCGGGAAACCGGGGCCTTCGCGTGTAAGTCCATCAGACATTGCGGAGCACCAGAACAGAAACGGTCGGGTTATCTATGACTTCTGTGCTCGTCGAGCCGAGGCTAATCCGCTCAAGCATCCCGTAACCCTTTGCGCAGACCACCAACAAATCTGCATCAAAGCGCTTAGCGGCTTCCAGGAGAATCGTCGCCGGTCTTCCCTGCATCACGTGCAAGTGAATATCCGGTGTCAGCTGCTTCATGAAGCGCTCCGTCTGCGCGAGGTGATCATGAAGGCGTTCACGGATGGCTCCGATGGTGTCAAAGCTGTCAACACCGACATCGATGCCTCTGGCATCATCCGGATTAAAAACGGTGACAAGGTCGATATGGGTAATGCCTCTTGGCATCCAACCGGCAAACTTATGCAGTGCGGCATTGCAGTAGTTCGAGTGGTCCACTCCAATCACGACACGGAGGTCGCCGGTTCGGGTGCGTTTTCTGCTTACGAGCACGCTTGCTTTAGCCCCGGCGGTAACGGTAGCTGCGGTACTGCCAAGGACAAAGCGTTCAATAGGCTTAGCGATGTTCGCATCCACACAGACCAAGGTTGCATCCCGGCTGTCTGAGAGGCTGACCAGCTCATAGCGGGGATTCCCAAGGGTGACATCGGTGCTGATGTAGGTTGGATCCACCCCTGTGTCCTCGATGTGTTGTTTGATTTTGGGCAGGTAATCTTTGGCCTTTTCCACATCGGTATCCGCTTGCCAGGCCATGAAGTCATTGCCACTGACGATGTCATTGGGGTAACCGGCGACAAGGTAGGGGGAGACGACGTGGAGGAGGTGATAGCGGATACAAGGGATAGCGAGGGCGCGCAGCATGTCGATGCTGTCGGTCGTCGTGGGGCCGTTTGTTCCGGCAATTCCAATGATGGCTTCCATTTCCGTAGAGACTCCTTTCACCGCACTGTCCATGCATCCGCTGTGTATTCCATACTCCCTGGAGCTGCCTGGATATTGGCAAGCATCCAGCGAATCGGGTGGGAAATTGTCTGATAGACAACGACGCCTGTAAACCAGATCAGCGCGGCCAGATTGATCATCACGACTGCAATCCCCCAAAGGAGTGCGACCAGATGAAAACGAAGCATCGCTGCAATCGCGGCCAGGGTGTCTCCGTATGGATTGGATGATGTTGTCGTATCAAGGGTGGGGGACTGCGGCTGCCAAACCGGGCTTGCTGGTACTGCCGCGTCCATCACTCTGATCATCCCTACCTCTTCGTTAAACTGGTATTTCATCGTTGCCTCCATCACCGTTCCGAGCGTACAAGTGTGAGCTTCTTCGCCGACATCGCCTAATACACAACAGATTTTCCTAACCTCCCGGGGCGCCATTGACCCGGGAGGTTGGTTCCCTCGCTGGGGATGTAGCAGGGTGCAATCCCAAGTCCTCTGTCTAATGCAGGACTATTCTGCAGTGGCTGATTTCCGAAGCTGCTACATCCATCACCGACGAACCGTGTTGAGGAAGGGAACCATTTCCGGGATAAACCCGGCTGCTTGGAGTGTGTACTGGTATCTGCTGGGGTTTTACGCAGCAGGCTGGCCACACTGCCAACCGCTAACCAATGCTATGTTTGAGTACCGGACCACACTGTCCGGATGTCACATCCGAGCTGTTTCCACCGCCTTCACACAGCGACAATATCGCTGGCAAGCGACATCCCCATAGGCCATTTGGGTGATTGAACCTAGTAATTTCACTTATTAATGCACAAATGTGCACGAGGCCGATCGGCCTCCGTGGTTTCCTAGATGCGTTGACAAAACGGTTTTGTAGAGGGATGTTAACAACCAGCATGGATGCGACACGTGTGCAGTAGTTATCCGGGGGGTGATTTCCGGATTTTAGAGATGTTGCAGCAGCAAATTGTTTTTTGGTGGGTAGATCGAACGGTTTTTCTAGCGGAAACGGAATCCACCTAAGTGCTTCCCTTAACTTGGTGTGGCTACGTGCAGCTCGATGTTGCAACAGCAAATTGTTTTGCGGAGCATTGTCATCGGGCATCGGAGGAGGCTGTTTCGATAGAATGAACCAATGTCTGCATACAACGTCGCCCTCGTAGGCGCAACCGGCGCAGTGGGCGCCGAGTTCCTCCAGCTTCTCGCATCCCGTGACTTCCCTCTTGGTGAGCTACGCCTCCTCGCATCCAGCCGCAGCGCAGGCACCACCATCCACTTTAAAGACAAAGACATCGTGGTTCAGGAGCTCACAGAGTCCAGCTTTGATGGCATCGATATCGCCTTCTTTAGCGCTGGAGGCTCACGCTCCAAACAATATGCCGCCGCTGCCGTCGCTGCTGGCGCCGTTGTTGTTGATAACTCATCCGCATTTCGGATGGACCCTTCCGTCCCACTCGTCGTGCCGGAAGTCAATCCAAATGCCTTAAATGGCCACAACGGCATCATCGCCAACCCAAACTGCTCCACCATCCTCCTAGTGATGGTCCTTGCGCCTCTCCTCAAGCTTGCCTCCATCCGGCGCGTGGTGGTCAGTACCTACCAGGCAGCATCCGGTGCTGGCGCCGCCGCGATGCGCGAGCTCGAGACGCAGACAGCCGCTGTGCTTACCGGGGATGAGCCACAGCCGGAAATCTTCCCGCACCCGATTGCCTTCAACCTCTTTAGTCACAACACGCCCATCGATGACACTGGCTACAACGAAGAAGAGCTGAAAATGGTCAAGGAGACGCGAAAAATCCTTGCCGATGGCGCTCTCGCGGTGACCGCAACCTGTATTCGTGTGCCCATCCCACGTGCGCACTCCGAAAGCGTTAACATCGAGTTCGCAGGCGAACGGCCAAGTGTAAGCGCAATCCGTGATGCCCTCGCGGCGTTCCCGGGTGTGGTGGTTGTGGATGACCGTGATGCGAACGTCTTCCCGATGCCTCGGGATGCCAGTGGTCGCGATGAAGTGTTTGTTGGCCGGATTCGTGAGGATCTTTCGTGTCCAAATGCTGTTGATCTGTTCCTGTCGGGCGATCAGATCCTGAAGGGTGCGGCACTTAATGGCTATCAAATCGCCGAGTGCCTGATTGAGCGTGGCTTGCTGGGAGGCAGGAAATGAGTACGACACTGCGCGGAGCAAATGCCCGCTTTGGTAACCTTTTGACTGCGATGGCAACTCCGCTTCACACGGATGGCTCAATTGACTTTGCAGGAGCCCAAGAGCTCGCAAAATGGCTGATGTCGCAGGGCAACGATGCCCTGGTCATTAATGGAACCACAGGGGAGTCGCCAACGACATCCGATGAGGAAAAGCTCGACCTTTTAGATGCCATTATCGAAGCGATTGGCGCGGACAAAGTCGTGGCCGGCGCTGGTGGAAATGACACTCGCCATATCGCAAAGCTTGCAGCCGCGAGTGCAGCGAAGGGCGTCGCCGGTATCCTCAGCGTCGCTCCGTACTACAATAAGCCTTGTCAGGAAGGCATTTATCGCCACTTCCGTGCGATCGCGGATGCCGCAGCGATCCCAGTTCTTCTCTACAATGTCCCGGGACGTACGATTGCCAATATCGATGCATCCACAACCGAACGCATCGCTGCGGATCAGGAAAATGTCATCGGAACCAAAGAGGCATCCGGGAACATGATGCAAGTCGCCGATATCGTGGCGCGCACACCGGACACCTTCGATGTCTATTCAGGCGATGATGGAACGCTTCTCCCGCACCTATCCGTGGGAGGCTGTGGCATCATTTCGGTGATTTCCCATGTTGCCACGCCGCAGATGAAGGATGTTTGTAATAAGTGGTTCGCCGGTGATGCGGCTGGTGCGCGGGAAGCATTCCTGCCGACGCTTGCCATCACTCGTATGATCTTCGCCCAGCCAAGCCCAGCGCCAACGAAGGCAGCCCTCAGCCTGCTTGGCAAGCCTGCGGGTCCAGTTCGTTTGCCACTCGTCGACCTCACACAACCTCAGCTCGAGGCGCTTGCTGCGTTTATGACAGAGCAAGGGTTGATGTAGGGGAGTCCCCAAGCCTCACAAAAAAGCCTTACCGTGGAATAGACCCGGTAGGGCTTTTATTTTCGATGTTTGCGCCTCGCCACCACGCCGCCAACTGCCGCCAAAGATACTCCCCAGCAGCACCAGACAAACCAGTCGCCGAAGCGCGTATAGAGCGTGATGTCCTTAATCGGTTCGATCACGACATCGAGGGCACCAGGCTTCATCGCAGGGAGGAGCGCCGCGGAACCACCGTAGGGGTTTTTCTCGACACGCCCGGATGCCTGGACAATTCCAGTCAGTCCGGTACTCGATGCGCGCACCATTTGCCGGCGCACCTCAACAGCACGCACAACCGCTGTATCAAAGTGCTGCTTTTGCTCGATGGTGCCATCGTAGGTCTGGTCACTCGTCACATACGCCAGTGCCGTCGCTCCCGCATTCACGCTGTCGCGCGAAATGTAACCAAATGCCGTCTCGTAGCAAATCCCAAGACCCAGCTTAACACCGCCAGCCGAGACCACGCCGATGCGCTGGCCGGGTGTGTAGTTTGGATAGTTCACGCCATACTTTTCAAATAGTGGATCCAAGTACTGTCGGAGCGGGAAGAACTCACCAAAAGGCACCAGCTGCCGCTTCGCGTATGCATCCCCGATGTGGCCATCCGGGCTGAAGGCTCGGATAACGTTGCCGACATCCCCGTTTTGCCGATGCTCGCCCAGTCCTGTGATCAGCGTTGTGTTCCATGCTTTTGACATCGTCGAGAACACTGGCAGGTCGCTCTGTGTGATCGGAACGGTGCCCTCAGGCCAGAGCACAAAGTCAACAACACGTGGATTAGGCGTTGCATCGGGATTGGTTTCAGGGCTTGCGGGGTCAACACCATCCACAAACTCTTTGTTCAGCTCCCGGATACGCGTTGCCGTAATGTCCGAATATTGCTGAAGCGCACTGCCACGGTCTAGCCCACGGTCTTCATTCCCCTGTACCAGAATGCCAAAAGTACGCCCCGGATAGTCAGAATCCAATGTCCGCGTTGACCACGATGCGATGCTAAAGAGCCCCGTGATTCCCTGCGCCGTGATGAGACCGACCGCAAGGATCGCGGGCTTAAACCGACGCGTCATGGCCGCATGCACCAAACATCCACTCACGAAAACCGCGCTTGCACTCACTCCCCAAGCACCCATCACCTCCGCGGCCTGTAGCCACGGCAACGCCATCGGGTGGCTGAAAACCGTCGATGTCAAAAACCACGGAAACGCATACGTCCCGGTCGAGCGCGCCCACTCAAAACAAACCCATGCAGCGGCAAAAACCAATGGGCGATAGCGATTGCTGATTTTTGGTAAAACCGCCCCACTGGCGAATCCAAAGAGGCTAAACAAAATCGTCTCGAGAAGGACCAACCCGATGTAAGGGCCATCATCGATCGCGCGCATCCACTCAACGCCAATGCCGTATAGCGCCGCGGCATGGAGGGCCGCATAAAGCATCGCCGAGCGGGCACGCTTGCTGTGCGCAATCAGCCACATCAGGATTCCCGGGGCGACCCACGCCAGTGGCCAGATGTTTAAAGGCGAAAAGGCGCACCACATGAGTGCGCCTGAGAGGAGGGCGATGCCCGGTTTAATCCACCATCCACGGATAGTGTTCTTAAGGTCCGGCAAGCGCTAGTTTCCTGGAATCCATGACTCGCTTGGCTTCACGGATGCCGCAGTTCGCGCCATCAGCTCAGCTGCATTATCCGCATCCGAGAGGGAAACGATCTCACATGGAGTGTGCATATAGCGTAGCGGAATACCAACAAGTCCGGTGATCATACCTGCGCGGTTGACTTGCATCGCGTTTGCATCCGTGCCCGTTCCGCCTCCGTAGACTTCGATCTGGTGCGGGATTTTGTACTCAAGCGCCTGCTGAACAAGCCTATCTGCGAGCTTACGGTTTGCATTTGCTCCGCGGAGGATTGTTGGGCCACCACCGAGCTTGACATCGGGATGCAACCGCTTGTCCATGCTCGGGAAGTCTGTTGCAAATGTGACATCTACGGCGATACCGATTTCAGGGTTGATACCAAAGGCGCTGGTCTTCGCACCGCGGAGGCCAACTTCTTCCTGAACGGTTGCAACGGCAAAAACTGCAGCCTCGGGTTGGAGAATCTTGACGCGGCGAAGTGCTTCCGCAACGGCCCAGGCACCAACGCGGTTGTCAAATGCACGCGCAGCTGCACGGTCACCGACCAGACGGGTAAATCCTGCATCGATTGTGATTGCATCTCCAAGCTGAATCCCAGCATCGAGTGTCTCAGTACGATTCACAGCACCGACATCAACCCACAGACCTTCCAGCACTGGAGCCTTTGTACGCTCATCGGGTGTCATCACGTGAATGGGTTTCTTCCCAATCACGCCTGGCACGGCACCCCCGGATGTATGAATCTGCACGCGCTGTCCGACTGCATTGGTGAGGTCATGCCCACCAACACGGCTGAAGAAGATATAGCCATTTTCATCGATGTAGCTGACTTGGTAGCCAATTTCATCGATGTGGCCTGCGAGCATAATCTTCGGGAAGCCTTCTGGGTTCACCGATGCGATAACCGAACCCATTGCATCGGTTTCAATTGTGTCGGCAAAGCCACCAACATAGCTGCGGAACACGGCTGCATTACGTTCTTCGTAGCCACTTGGGGATGGTGTCTCGACGAGTTCCTTTAGGAATTCAATTGCTGCATCGTTCATGGTGTTTGTCCTCAAATTTGTTGCGCAATGCGCTTAACAATACATTTTTCGGCAAGATAATACCCAAACCTCACCCTATATACGGCTAAATATCGACATTTAGCTGGTCACAAAGCCATGTGTAGTCCCATGAAAGGTCTCGCATCGCATCGTAACGACCGCTTGCCCCGCCGTGCCCACTAGAGAGATCGGTGATGAACAGGAGGGGAGTTGCATTGGTTTTGAGACGTCGTTTACGGGCAACGTACTTTGCCGGCTCCCAGTACATCACCTGAGAATCGTTAAATCCGGTACGCACCAGTGTGCTTGGAAGTCCTTGGCCTCGAGGTTGTCGTATGGGCTGTAAGCCAGCATCCAGTGGAACTGCTCCTCGATATTCGGGTTGCCCCACTCGATGTACTCACCAACCGTGAGCGGGAGTGTGTCATCCAGCATCGTGTTGATGACATCCACGAACGGGACGTAGTTCATGACCAAGCGACAGAGGTCAGGGCGTTGGTTGACGACGGCTCCGAGGAGGAGTCCACCGGCGCTGCCTCCGCGAATCGCGAGGCGGTTCGAATGCGCATAGCCTTCCGATTTTAGGAAGTCACCCACCGTGATGAAGTCGGTAAAGGTGTTTTGCTTATGTTGCATTTTGCCAGCATCATGCCAGGTCCTTCCGAGGTCGCCACCACCTCGGATGTGCCCGATAGCGTAAACGAAACCGCGGTCGAGGAGCGAGATGAGGCTGTTCTGGAACTGGACAGGGATGGTGATGCCATAGGAACCGTAGCCATAGAGGAGGCAGGGTGCTGTGCCATTGATGGGTGTGTCCTTGTGGTGCACGATGCTGATCGGGACACGTGTGCCATCCGGTGATGTCGCGTAGACAAAGGCACTGACGTAGTTTGTTCGGTCAAAGCCTCCAAGGATGGCGGTTTGCTTGAGAAGGGTGAGCTCAAGGGTGTCGAGATTGACATCGTAGATGGAGCTCGGCGTTACGAGGGAGCTGTAGGAAATCCGCAGCGTGCTCGTGTCAAAGCAGTGGTTTTGGTCGAGCGTGACGGTGTACGTTGGCTCAGGGAATGCGACGAGCTGGTCCTGCCCTGTGGCAAAGCTAAGGACGCGTAGCTGTGGCCGGCCTCCGCAGCGCTCGCTGACGACCAAGTGATCACTGAAACAGTCCACAGATTCGCGCATCGTTTCGCTGTCAGCGGCCAGCACTTCCGTCCAGTTTTCCTCTTGAGGATCGCTTACGGGTGCGGCCACAATCCGGAATAGGGGCGCATTTTTGTTGGTACGGATGTAAAACAGACCATCCCTGTGGTCCAAATCGTACTCGTGGTCATCCTCGCGTGGAAGCACAACGGATGGTGCTACACCCGGAGCATCCGCTGGAATCGTATGGAACTCACTGGTTGTCTGACTGGCGGACCCGAGCAAAATATACGCATTGTCGCGGGTCTTGCTCACAAAGACGCGGAACAGGGCATCTGGTTCGTGAAGAACAGCCGTCCGCTCAGCTGGGTTGCTCAGGGATGTCATCCAGATGGAGTCTGAACGCTTCGCATCATCTTCGGTGACGATGAAGATGGTGTTGTTGTCGTTTGCCCAAATGATGCCGCGGGCTTTACCAAAGCTTGCGATGTCCTGACCTGTTTGTAAGTCGCGGACATGCAGCTGGTATTCGCGGAAGCCAGTGGTGTCGACGGAGTAGGCAAGGTAGCGACCACAGTCACTGATCGTCACGGTTCCCAGCGAGAAGAAGGCATGGCCATCTGCCATTTGGTTGCCATCGATCACGACTTCCTCTACATCGGAGCCGATTGGTTTGCGGCAGTGGATGGAGTATTGCTTTCCCTCCTCGGTTCGCATGTAGTAGGAGAAGTTACCTTTGCGGTAAGGGACACTGAGGTCGGTTTGTTGGATGCGGCCGATTAGCTCATTGTATAAATGATGGCGTTTTTCGGCGAGGTGCGCGGCCATACGGTCGGCGTAGGAGTTCTCATCCTCGAGGTAGGAGCGTACTTCCGGGTTGTCTTTCTCACGTAGCCAATGGTATTCATCGGTGCGTGTAACACCATGAATGGTGTGGGTGACGGGGACCTGCTTCGCTACAGGAGGCGTGTGGGAACGGACAAACATGTGCGTACAGTGTATCAAGGTGCCTTTGATACCGTGCGCTCACCCACCATCCATAAATGTGTTGTTTCAGTAACCGAAAGCTTAGGCTTTGGTTTGGGAAATCCAGCGGGTGACATCCACA
>JAURHZ010000054.1 GCA_030833025.1 Armatimonadota bacterium | reverse complement strand
AGCCCGCAGCTCCATGCGGGCTTTTTCTTTGCCTAAGAAATCCTCACACGCGAATGGCTGATCACCATCTACAAAGCTTTCGAACATTCACATCGACGTACCAGTAGATTTCTCCCTCATGTCAAAATCACCGGGTTTTCACCGCGCAAGCCAAACTCCCGTACATTCACGGTGTTGCGCTGAGGGGGGAAGCGTTAGCATATGCACGTAGCGATGTCCGGAGTGACTTCCGGTTCCGCCACATTGATGTTCCTCCTTTCCAGCCCGCAGCTCCATGCGGGCTTTTTCTTTACCCGGACAGCTGATCACGATGGCGGCCTTACGCGACTTATGCGGTATCCATACATCAGTCAGGTATTTCAGCGGTGTCTAGAAACCAGGCAAATTGATACAACCAATACGTGGCGAAGCACCGGAGAGACTAACGGTGCCCGCCACCCCCTCGAACCGATGGCCAGCACATGCTGGCCATTCCTCATTTATGGATAACTTCTCAGATGGACATAGATGTTCATCCGGCAGGTAAACTGCATCCATGAGCAATCCATCCGCAAACCTATCCCTCACCTACCCCCGCCGGAAAACCCGCAGCGTACGCGTCGGTAAAGTGTGGATCGGCTCGGAACATCCCGTTGTCGTGCAAAGCATGATCACAGAAGAAACAAAAAACGTCGATTCTTGCGTCCGACAAATCACCGAAATGGCACGCAAAGGCGCCGAGCTCGTTCGCGTAACAACTCCATCCCTCATGGAAGCCCACAAACTTGGCGAAATTAAGGCCAAGCTCGAGGCCCGGCTCGTCGATGTCCCTATCGTCGCAGATGTCCACCACCAAGGCACCGACATCGCACGCACCGTTGCTGAGTTTGTGGATAAAGTCCGCATCAACCCTGGTCTCTTTGTCTTCAACAAGCACACCGGTCGAACAGACTTCACGGATGCCGAACATGATGAACAACGCGCTGCCATCGAAGAGTCGCTGATTCCTGTTCTGGAAGTCGTGAAGCGACGCGATATCGCGATGCGTATCGGTGTCAACCATGGCTCGCTTGCAGAGCGGATGCTGGTTACGTACGGCGACACGCCTGAGGGGATGGTCGAGAGCGCCATGGAGTACCTTCGCATCTGCCGGAAGCATGACTACCATAACCTCGTGATTTCCCTCAAGGCATCCCGTGTACCGATCATGCTCGCTGCAAATCGCTTGATGGCCCGACGGATGGCAGAGGAGAATATGGACTATCCGCTCCACCTCGGCGTAACAGAAGCGGGGGATGGACAGTATGCTCGTATCAAGTCCACCGCAGGTATTGCAACACTGCTAGCCGAAGGCATCGGCGATACGATTCGCGTCAGCCTCTCCGAAGATCCCATCATGGAGCTGCCGGTTTGCTACGAGATCCTCCAGGCTCTTGGTCTGCGAAAAACTCAAGTCGAGTTCATCGCTTGCCCAAGCTGTGGACGCACAAAATTTGATCTTCCAAGCGTCCTCGCCAAGGTCAAAGCCGCTACACAACATCTCGTCGGGCTTGATATTGCCGTCATGGGATGTATCGTCAATGGTCCCGGCGAAATGGCGGATGCTGACTATGGCTATGTTGGAAAAGCAGGCGGAAAGATCACGCTTTACCGCAAGCGCGACGAAATACGTACCGTGGACCAAAGTGTTGGAGTTGAGGAACTCGTCCGATTACTCAAGGAAGATGGCGTCTGGCAGGAGCCAAAGCCGGTAGTTTAACCCGATTTACCCTGATGTGTATTGGTCTCTAAACCGAAGATAATCCGGCGTGTGCCGTGTTATGCATGCGCTTGGAGCCATTTTATGAATACACGCGTAGTAAATTCGATTCTTCTGACGGCACTTCTTACAGCTGTACCGACGCTTGCCCATGCCCAGTCCAGCTTGACGATTGGTCAGGATGCGCGTGCGATGGCGATGGGTGGTGCGGGTATTGGCGCCGGTATCAGTGGATTGTCAAACCCGGCAGTCCTCGCCCGCGGACGAGATATCCGGTTGCAGACTCCTCGCATCGGCCTTCGTGCTGGAGGAGCCATTGGTAATATCGGCAACCTCTCAGACACCGCTGACTTCTTCAATAAATCAGGAACGGCCCTCGATGATCAGGTCTCGTTCCTGGCTCGCACCTATGCGACGCAAAGCAGTACTTTTGGCTTGAATGTGGGTACAGCCTTTCAGGTTGGTAGCCTTGAAATTGGCGCGAGTGGCGTTGCTAGCGGCAAGTTGAACCCAAATGCTGCCCTGCAAAGCTGGGCGAATGCGGGCGGCATTGGTCTTATCCCAAATGGTGCCGGCGCAGAAATATCGGGTGTTGGAGTTTATGCATTGCCATCTGTTGGACTCGGCATCCAGCTTCCGGCAGTCCGCATGGGCCTTGGCAAGTCTGCCCCAGTTGTCAAGCTTGCCGTTGGTGCCCGTGTCAAGCTGCTAAATGCTGTTTATTCGCGCTATGAAGCCACGGTCTTTAGCAATGGCGAATTCACCAGTGGACCGGGCTCTGAACTCGGGGGTGAGAGTAACCTCTCGCGCACTGGTATTGCAACGGATATCGGTGTCACAGGATCCACGAAACTGCTCGGAGCTGATTGGTCTGCGGGTTTTGTGACACAAAATTTTGTAAAGCCTGACCTGACATTTCGTGACCAGAACAATGTGTTGATTGATCCACTGATTCAAACGACAACGGTGGGAGTGGCGATGCGCAAGAGTGGGTTGACGCTCGCCGGCGATATCGCCGACTTCTTTGGCCGCCAAGATATGCGTCTTGGTGCCGAGCAACGATTTGGACCGCTTGCCCTGCGTGCAGGATATTCCAGTAGCCGCGGATCGACGTATGGTATTGGACTCTTTGGCCTTGATGTCGCATTTGGCAAGGGACAACCTCTAGAACTGGTCAAGTCGATTCGTTTTTAGGATGCGGTGAGGCTCGATTCGGAAAAAGCAATGCGGCTCCCAAGTTGGGGGCCGTATTTTGCATTTGATGGGGCAGGTCGAAACGCCATCCATCGTCGGCTATTATGAGCACATCAATCGCTGTGACGAAGGAGTCTCTGACATGGCAGAGTGGCCGCAAGCTGGTGGAACGGATGGAAGCTGGACGACAAAGGAGCGCGCTCCGCGGCGCTGGAGTGTCATCGAAAACCGAAATATTCTGTTCAAGACCGAGCTTCCTGAAACAGGGCAATCCGGTATTGCTAAATTTGGTGATCGCCTCTACTTCACCACGATGGAGCCTCTTCGTAATGCCCGATCCCGCAAGGATGGTGGTAATGTCGTTGGGCATGCCGCAGATGCCAACACAGGCGAGCTTTTATGGTCTATCGATTTGCCTGCGAAGGAAGAAAGTCCATATGCCTATGGCTTTTCGGATTCGAGTACGCCAACGCCAGTTACAAATGGGACGCATGTCTGGTTTACCAGCTCTAGCGGGCACATTGTTTGCTGTGCGGCGGATGGAAGCGTGGTCTGGCGCCGAACCTGGGATCCGACGACGGGCCGGCCATTCAACAAACAATATGAGCCAATTCTTGTTGGCAATACATTGCTTTCCGTCGAGCCTCGGGATACCGGCGATCCTCGCCGTCAGGCCGATCCCTGGAACCACATCCGTGGAATCGATGCTAAAACAGGAAAGACCCTTTGGGTCTCAGATGATGGCCTGACCCACTACAACACCCCGGTCTTTGGCAAGACGCATTCCGGCCAGCCGGCAGTCATGATTGGACGTGGCGGACACCATGATGTCCCTGAAGGCCCAAGTGGTCTCTCGCTCGTGTCGCTCGCAAAGGGTTCCGAAGGTAAAACGATCTGGAAAGCAGACATTCCTGGCAAGGCGCTCTACAACATGCATTGGAACCGTGATCGGGCCTTTTGGCTTGATGAAGACACAGGCATGCATCGTGTCCTTGATAGCCGCACAGGCAAGGAAGTAGCCGTACATAAGCTCGGTGAAAATGCCACGGTTCGAACCTATGACAAAGCATCAAAGCGGTATGTGACCGAGAAAAATGTAAACATCAAGGCAAAGGGCTTCCGCGTATTCCCCGCCTGGTTCTCGAATATCGTGGTTGGCGATTGGCACTGGTTCCTCTGCTTCAGTTCTATTCGTGCTGAGTATGGCGGTGGTCCTGTTGGCCCGATGTACTGCGTCGGACGTGTCAATACGAAGACGGGTGCCACGGAATACCTTGAGCTGCCAACGGCCCCCGGTGTCTATGGCACCAATGTCGAAGCGCGAACCATCAATAGCCGCGGCATAGATGTCGCATCCGATACGCGTTCCAAGCGGGATGGTTGGTACTGGTGCTTTATTGGCAGCCCGGTGGTTGCGGGTGGCGCCATTTATTGGACGATGATGAACGGGACAACATATGTCCTTGATGGTCATGCGCGTACCCTCGATGACCGTGCCATCCTCGGTGTAAATGACCTTGGAACTGTCGGTGGGACGTGGAGCCTGAATACCCCTACGCCTGTCGATGGCAAGCTTTACCACCGTACGATGACTCAGCTTATTTGTATTGGCTAGTCTGTCTGCGAAAGCAAAAAACAACCCCGGCATTCTTCGAATGTCGGGGTTTTCGTTTTGACCGTTTACGTGGACTTAGCTGGCTTCTTCCTTTGGGCTATACTCCCGCACGCTGAAGAAGTAGAGGCTGAGGCCAAGAGAAACCAGCGTGATGATTGGGATGGCAAACCACGCGGTTATCGTTGGGATGGTCACAGGGTTGAAGGCCATCAGGAGCTCCGAAATGTCACCGCCACCGCCGCCACCCGTTTCCGTTGTAGCTTCTGCTGTTTCTTGGAGGTGCGGAGCCAGTGTCCGTAGGTAGGCCATGATCGACCAGCGGCTAAAGCCACCCGGAAGGGATGGTACCCAGCTCTCCCAGCCGAATGCGAAGAGCAAACCGTAAGACAGTGGCTTGCTGAGGAGGGTCGCTAAGAGGAGAAAGAGTGCTCCGTAGGCGGCGGCTCCCAGCGGGATAATCTTGATGTCGCTCATGAGTGGGACACCCGAAAGCTTCGTCCCAAACATCGCCAGCGCCAGCAAAACTTCACTGATACTGACGGTGACTGTGATCGCGAGCCATGCCCCGAGGTACTTCGCGAGCAGAATCCTCCAGCGAGGAATCGGGCGTGTGAGCAGATAGACAATCGTCCGTCCTTCAAGCTCTTGGCTGAGGACACCGGTTCCGTAGATTACCGACAGAATCGTGAGAATAAAGCCAAAGACTAGTCCTGCTGCCAGCGTGTTGTAGGACTCGAGGGCCTCAAAGCGTGCACCCGCGGCGGATTTCCAAATGAGCCCGATGATGGCTGGTAGGACCATCAGGAATAAGGCAACAAAAATCCGACGACTGCTCAGGACATCCTTGAGCGCATTAAGAAAGAGGCGAAAATCAGCTGTCATGCACTCACCAGATAGCGGAAGACCGCTTCCAAATTATTGTCAGGTGCCTGGAAGACATTTACTTCGAAGCCACCATCCAAAATGATGTCCGCAAGGTTGCTATAGAACTTGTCAGGTTGCGCAGTCTCAACTTCAACTACACGGTGATTGTCCTGCGGCATCCGGGCACTGATAACGGTGTCATCCAGTAGCAATGCGCCTGCAAGTTTCCGTGGATTGTCCGTCGTTAGGGAAATCCGGTGCGGATGAGAATCAATCTGTTTACGAATGTCTCGAATACCGCCCTGCGCGAGTAAGCGCCCTTTGTACATCACCAGAATACGGTCAGTGATCTGTTCCACCTCGTAAAGGATGTGGCTACTGATCAGCACACACATCCCTTCTTCGGCAAACTGCTGGTAGAGGTTGACCATATCGCGCCGGCCAAGCGGATCGAGGCCATTGAGAGGCTCATCCAAGACGAGGACCTTTGGGTCATGCACGATGGCTTGTGCAACCTTAATACGCTGACGCATCCCCTTGGAGTACCCGCCAAGTTTGCGGTCACAGCGGTCTGACATCCCCACGCGATCGATGCTATTTTGCACTCGCTTGGTTCTATCTTCGCCTTTGTAGCCGCTAAGTGTCGCCATAAGCTCTACAAACTGCCGGCCAGTCATGTCTTCGTAGAAGTTGTCAATCTCTGGGCAGTAGCCGAGGTTCCGCGCAACGCGTGGGTTTGCGAATGGCTGCTCACCAAGAACGGCAATGCCACCCGTTGTAGGTTTGATCTGTCCGGTTACGAGCTTCAGCATCGTCGACTTGCCGGCTCCATTGGGGCCAAGCAAAGCGGTCAGGCCCTTTGGAATGGTGAACGAGACATCATTGAGACCAATGACCTGCCCATACCAGCGGGAGACGTGTTCGAAATGGATGGTGTTATCCAGATTCATCCTGAGACCACCTCCACAGCGCGAATTTTAGCGCGAGCGATACCGATTGGCAGAATAATCATCAATAACCCAATGCCAACGAGTGGTAATGGATACGGTGCTTGTAGCCGCTTACGCAGCTTCTTTGGTCCACCGGCCATCACCTTTTTGGGATCAACATCGAGCAGCTCCATGGAGAGGCCATCGGCGACGCCACGTACGGAGATGTGTTGAACGGTGATCGCTCGGCGCACAACCGCCTTGCCGGCTCCGAGGTCTTGGTCAAGGGTTGCATTGCGGAACATCAGGAAGCCTGCTGTGTTTGAGACAGTCAGCAAGATGAAGGTGAATGCAGCAAAGAGCGAGCCTGCGAGACGCGCATTCTTTGTACATGCCGAGAAGCCGATCATGAGGCTGGTGTTGATCACCGGGCTGATGAGGGATGCACCCAGCAGCTTTGCCCATAGCCATGGCTCTTGCTTGAAAAATCCCTCATCGGCGTAGGTCGTGGCATAGAACACCCAAAGGAGTATCGTTGGTAGCACGACCATCCCGGCGAGGAGCATAAACACACCCATCCACTTACCAAGGAGGTAGTCACCTTTAGTGATGGGTTTAGAGAGGTAGACGAGGAGCGCATTGGCGCGGTTGTCTGCGGCGATGCTTCCGCTACCGACAATCAATGCGGCAATTGTAACCAAGAGACTGGTTGCCGAGATGGCCTGATATGCCGTGGTGCCATAGGAGAACAACTTTTGCGGAGCATCCCCAGCGGCGCCACCACCACCTATACGCGCGGCGACATTATTCGAAAAGAAGAACAGCAACGCCTGGAAGAGGAAAATAAGAACGATGAGCGCTCCGTTAATCCAGAATCCAGGTTTTTTTAGGTTAGTGCGCAACACTGAAAGCGCAACCACCCACCAGCGAAATGTGTGACTGGTGAGAGGGCCATCGTAGTTTCGATACGTCAGATCCGCAATTGGGCTATTGACCGTTGCGTCCTGCACATTGGGCTGACTCATTGGTCAATTGCCTCCATAAAGACATCCTCAAGGCTGCGCTGTGCAGGTGCAAACCCACGGACCTGAGCTCCGGAAAGCTTGGCTGCCCGGAAGACGAGGGTTCCAAATCCTTTGGTGCCATCTGCAAATGCCACACGCACCCGGTTTCCCTTGATTTCCCCGATGGTGCCTCCAAGTGCCGTAATGGACTCACCAAATGCAGTCGACTTTTCCGCAAGCTCGACATCCACGGTGCAGCCAGTGGTGCTACGGAGTGCATCGATGGGCCCGGAGAGTATCAGCTCACCGCGTCGTAGGACCAGAACCGAGTCACATGTGCGTTCGATGTCTGGGAGCAGGTGACTTGATACAACGACGGAGAGTCCCTTGCCATGGCTGACATCACGGATTAGGTCAAGCATTTGGTCACGGCCTTCCGGATCTAAGCCATTTGTAGGTTCATCCAAGAAGAGAAGCTTTGGCCCGTGAACAAGCGCCTGCGCGAGCTTGATGCGCTGCTTCATACCGGTGGAGTAGGTCTCGACATTACGATAGCGGGCTTCACCAAGACCGCAGTATTCGAGGACTTCATGTGCCCGGCGCATCGCCTGAGATGCAGGCATCCCTGCAAGCTCCCCAGCGTATGCAACAAATGTAACGGCGTTCATCCCGGGAATGTGACAGTCCTGCTCGGGCATCAAGCCAATCTTCTGGCGGATGAGCATCCCTTGCGTTGCGACATCCAGACCAAGGACCTGCCCCCTGCCGCCAGCCGGGCTGACAAAGCCAAGTAGCGTCTTAAGGAGCGTTGTTTTTCCAGCACCGTTTGGCCCCAATAAGCCGGTACATCCATCTGGGATGACCAGTGAAAAGTCCGAAAGAATTGTCTTCGTTCCGTAACGGACTGTGAGGTTTTCGACGGATGCCACACCATGTGAATCGAGGGACATTATGTTTTAACCTTACCACGTACAGGAGACCACTTTCGGTCCGCGAGTCGCTGGTCGCTCCACTGGTTCGCCCAGTCAAGCATCTCGGCGAGTGTGTGCAGAATAGACTCTGCCGCTCTGTAACCATGGGATTCATGTGGCAGCAAAACAAGCTTTACGGTTGCGCCATGTGCAGCGAGAGCTTGATAAAAGCGCTCGGATTGCTGTGTATGTGTCCCGGGATTGTTGTCAGCCGCTCCGTGGATAAGGAGGATGGGGTCTGTTATTCGGTCTGCATAGGTAAAGGGTGAGAGGCGGTGATAAATCTCTTGCGCCTCCCAGTATGTTCGCCGCTCCGACTGAAATCCAAACGGAGTGAGCGTACGGTTGTATGCACCTGAGCGTGCAATCCCGGCGGAAAAGAGGCCCGGGGCGTGCGCAAGCAGGTTGGCGGTCATAAAGGCGCCGTACGAATGGCCACCGCAAACGATGCGATGTGGGTCTGAAATGCCACGAGAGACAAGCATGTCTACAGCGCTCTTGGCAGCATCCACGATTTGGTCCGCAAATGTGTCATTCATGGTGTCGGGGTCACCAATCACCGGCACAGATGCATCGGCGAGGACCGCCCACCCAGCTGCCGCAAACCATACGGGACTTGTTCCCGCGAGGCGTGTAAAGACCCGGTCGGAGCCTCTGACCTGTCCGGCGGTTGCCGGATCGGAGTACTCTTCAGGATAGGCCCAAAACAAGGTTGGCAGAGGGCCATCCCGCTTTGGATCATGCCCTGGTGGCAAGAACAGTGTGCCTGTCAACTGAACACCATCGGAGCGCTTGTAACGCACCAGCTCGCGGTGCATCCCTGTCAGCTCGGGGTGCGGATCGACAAATCCCGTCAGATTGCGTCCATTAAGCCAAAGGTTAGGTGGCGTCGCTGGATCCTGACGCGAAAGAATCAAATCTTCTTCGAAACTGAAGCCTACAAATGTCTCAAAGGCATCCGTTCCACAGCGGTGAACTTCGACAGTAATGCCATCTCCCGGATGGAAGGCATTCAGAAATGGCCGGTCGCCATCCGCGCTTGCACCGCGACCCGTAAGGAACCAGATGCCATCCCGCTCCCGAACAACGCTTGTGCCGTCTGGGAGCGTCTCATAGACGAGGTCGCCCGGGTCATTGTAGGCATCGTTGACCGACAGACTCCATAGCTCTTCGCGCTTGCTTGCATCAAAAAGTGATGTCCGCCAGCTGGTTCTCCAGCGCCGGTCGCGATCGTATTCTGTCAGAATCACATCCCCTGCGCGCGGCAGCCAGTCAATATCCGCAAAGCGATGTTGCAGACGGGTGACTTCCTGAGGTTCACCCATTGCATCCTTGCTGATGTCGATGCGCATCAGGCGATCCCGGTGTGGGACTTCCGCCTTTGGGTCACCACCATCAAGGGCTTCCGTCCAGAGCAGCGTTGCTGGCATCAGGCGCATCCACTGTATTCCGCGCGGGCCAACTGGGACACCCTGCGGCGGGATCTCATCCATGATCGGGAGATCGCAAATGGTGTGAATGACATCCCCGGCCGATGTCCATATTTGCACAGAGCGTGCAAACAGGTGCACGGGCACTCGGTATGAGAACGGCTGCTGCAAAACCGTCACTAGGAGATAGTTGGCATCCGGTGATTGTCGATAGCTGCCAAGCAATACGGGTTGTCCGATTGCGGTGATGCTGAGGTCATTGACAGCGATGTGGACTAGCTGGCAGGTGGTGATGTGGGCGAAGCAGGCTTCGTCATGAGGGGATGTCAGCAGGTCCTGATAGGTTGCCGTACGCGTCCGTTTGTCGTGGCTTTCCTGAATATTAGGGCCATCCGGGGCTGGTTTTGCCTGAGGAAATGCCGGCTGACCCTTTGGAACAGCAGTAGCAAAAATGCCAGAGCTGTCGCGTAGCCACTGCGTCGTTGCAGACAGGGAATCCTTTAAACGCAGGTCTACGACCTCACGGGATGACAGTGTAGCGAGATCGATGACATAGAGTCCAATACCACCGCCATCGATATCAGCTGTCACCGACAACCAGTTGCTGTCCGGGCTCCAGTTCACGCCATCAATCCGGATTCCTTCGGGAAGATCCGTGACGGTTCTTGTCTCTCCGGATGCAACATTTGTGATGCGAATAGCCGATCCGTGGAGTGTTGTTTGGTATCCGGGGCGCGTAGGGTCCCAGCGGGAGCCAGCAAGTTTTAGGAATGGCTTTGCAAGGGCATCCAGGGATGGGTGGCTTGGATGCTCGATTGCAAGAAAGTGTTTGCGATCTGGTGAAAACGAGATGGTTGGATTTGCGGGTGCGAGGACTGCTTGGGTGATGTGGTGGGATGGTTGACGATAGTGGCTCAAGCGGATTCAATCCTCCAAGGGGCTAGCTCTCCGCACCAACATGCAGCATCGGGGAGAAAAAGTGTGTTTTTAGGTGGCGTGGTGCCCGGGTACCGGACACGTAGGCTATTGGTTCCGGGGGTAAGCGTGATGTCATCTGTGCGCTGGGCTGGGTAGTTATTGATGATGACATCGAGGGGAATGGGATCCAGACGCCCGGTCAGCTCACCCGTTGCATTGATCTCGGTGTTCATCCAGGTGGAGATTTCACCTCCGGCACTGACAAAGTATGAACCAGCCGTGACCCCGGATGGTGTCACCATGTAGCGCTTTAAGTGATCCGGCACGGCGATGACGATGTTATCGGCGATGCTGTGGATGGTCGGTGTGTTTTCGATTGTAATTGTTGCGCTTTCGCCACCGGCTCGATGAAACATGATGACGGTATGGGTGTCACCTTTCCGACCTCCGATAACAACGCAGGCTCCGGCATATGGATCAGGCCTGATCGCAGCGCTAATAACGGTAGCCGTGGATTTGACAAGACCTGAGTAGGCGCTTAGCAGCGATTCACTTGGTCCAATCGGTTCATCGGTTGCGAGAATCCGACCTTCAAAGGGTGAGAGACTCAGCTCTGGGAACGCTGGGATGATTCCACCTTCTACGACCGTATCGGTTGGGTTCCAAACGATGTAGACACAACCCTGTTGCCGGATATCAAAGCGTACGGCGTGTAG
>JAURHZ010000053.1 GCA_030833025.1 Armatimonadota bacterium | reverse complement strand
TCCTCACCTTGTGCATGTCGGGATAAAAGCCGCATTTCCTCATGCCGTTGTCAATGCCACGGTAACAGCGATTGGTGGTGAGAATTCACTTAGTGGCGCGAACCGCTTCGAGCGAGATGTCCTTTCGCTACGCCCGGATGTCGTTGTGATCGACTATGCGCTCAATGATCGGGGCATTGGCCTCGATAAGGCGCTTGCTGCATGGACATCAATGATCCTCGCCTGCCGCCAAAAGAACATCAAGGTGATTCTGTGCACGCCTACGGGTGACACATCGGCGCGGCGGAATGACCCAAACGATGCCCTCGTCAAGCACACCGAGCAGATTAGACGCTTGGCAGATCAGCTCGAGGTTGGCCTCGCCGATATCTTCTCGGCCTGGTCTGAGGCCATTGTGAAGTTAGGCGAACCCGTTTTGCACAGCCAAGGGAATCATCCGAGTTTTGAGGGGCATAAAGTCGCCGCAAGCGTCATCACACCTTGGTTTACAACCCCGGCAAAGGGGCGTTAGTGCAGCCGCTTCCCACTTCGAATGCCGGTTATCCCAGTGCTCCTAAGGAGCAGACTTCGTGGATTATGGCGCGGCGTCCCGCGCGGAATGTCCATGATGTTCGTAAGCCTTACCACGCGATGCTGGAGCAGGAGATTGGCCCGGATGGCATCCTTTGGGATGTCGCGACGCTGTTTCTGGTGAATCGTGAGTGTCCATTCCGCTGCCTGATGTGTGATTTATGGAAGAACACCACAGAAGCTGCGGTGGATGCAGCTGATATCGTGGCGCAGGTTGAGGCTGGGCTAGCGCAGACGGGTCCCGGGAGAGCTGTCAAGCTCTACAACAGCGGATCGTGGTTTGACCCAAAGGCGGTTCCGATCGAGGCATACGAGCCGGTTGCTCGCTTGGTGGCGGGTTTTGAGCGCGTGATCGTAGAGAGCCACTGCGCATTTCTGGGCGAGCGCGCGGAGCAGTTTTTGATATTACTGCGGCGTTACAACCCAAGTGTGACATTGGAAGTTGCGATTGGGCTTGAGACTGTGCACCCGGAGGTGTTAGCGCGCTTGAACAAGCGCGTAACGACGGCGGATTTTGTAGCGGCAGCGGGTTGGCTGCGCATGCGCGGGATGGCCTTGCGATCGTTTGTCCTCCTTCGCCCACCATTTCTGACAGAGGATGAAGGTCTGGAATGGGCCAAACGAACGATTGAGTTGGCCATGAGTGTCGGCTCTACGTTTACAGCGCTGATTCCCGTCCGGGGCGGCAATGGTGCCATGGATGCTCTTCGCGCCGCGGGAGACTGGGCACCGCCAAGCCTTGCTAGCCTTGAGGCTGGGCTACGTCACGGTTTGGAGGAGACTTCACGCCTCCCTCACCAGCGAATAACAGCAGACGTTTGGGACATTTCTCTGTTCTCCGATGCCGGTGATGCCGAAAGTGAAGCGATTATCGAGCGTGTCAACCGGATGAATATTGAGCAGAAATGATAACGGGTGCCCAACAAGCCTTTTTAGACAATGTATCCGTGCGCCTTTCGCATATCCCGGGTGTCACTGCAGTCGTTCTAGGAGGTTCGCATGCGCGCGGCACAGCGGGACCTGACTCCGACATCGATATTGCAATCTATTACTATGCAGTATCCCCGCCGGACATTGATGCCATCAGACGTGTAACAGCCGAGCTTTCCGGTAACCCAGACCAACAAGTAACGGGTCTATATGAATGGGGACGCTGGGTGAACGGCGGAGCCTGGCTCTCAACGCCAGTCGGAAAAGTGGACATTCTCTACCGAGAGATTGACAAAGTACGCAGGACGATTGATGATGCACGTGCCGGAATAACCGACCAGGACTACCTCCAACAGCCTGCGTTTGGGTTTTACTCAATCGCCTATCTGGAGGAAACACGTTGCTGTGTTCCTCTCTTCGACCCCGAACATGTTATCGAGGACCTGAAGAAAATGGTTACTCCCTATCCAGATGCCCTCCGTGCCGCTGTCATAAGGGACCACCTCTGGCTTGCGGAATTTACGCTTCAATGGGCGGCAGGATTCGTTTCACGCATGGATGTCTATGGTGCGACAGGCTGCTTTTCCAGAGTTGGCGCAAGCCTGATTCAGGTGCTGTATGGCATTAACGAGAGATACTTCCTGAGTGACAAAGCTGTGTATCTAGATGTCCCAGCATTTGCCAAGCAACCTTCTGAATTTCTGGAACGCCTTAACGATATTTTGGGGTGCCCTGGGCATAGCCAACACGCACTACAAGTTAGCCTCGGCAGGTTGACTGAACTTTGGCACGAGCTCAAGCTGATGTGTGAAGACAAGAGTAAAGAGTAGCGAAATATAGATTGGACTACCGCGACACGTAGCAACGATTGACGATGACCCACACTGCCCCCTCTCACGCATCGGGAAACATCGTACGCTAAGGACATACGTTAGGTGGGGCCACTTTGTCCGGAGCTATTATCTACTAACGCCCCGACGTACGGCCGCGGATACAGCATCAAGATGGCTCAGCTGCCAATCAATCGTTTGCAATGTATCAAGGAGGACATCCGCGTGATCCGGGAACATCCGACGTGGGAGAATCCCATCCAGGATACTTTGGTTGTAACTCGCTTCCAAAACATTGTAGGCAAGCATAGCTCCGGGCAACGCTTCAATCTCAGCTTGATCGAGCTTTGAAACCTTGATGTAACCCGCTAGAAATGCCTCAACACAGTCCATTCTGACCGTAGGGGAAGCATCCTGGCACCAACGGAAGCGAAGTCGACGCGACAGATATTTGGCAACATCCCAAATGCGCGGTGCATTTGGAAGATGATCGAAGTCGATGAATCCGATACCTCTACCGTGAGCTAGATGCAGGACATTGCCCGGAGTGAAGTCTCCGTGAACAATCTGCAGAGGCAATTTGCTGAGAAGCTCGAGGATGTCATCCCGGACCGCATCAAACCGTTGAAGCAGGTCATCCGGCAAGCGCAGCTCACCAGTGATGCCTCCTTTGATGTCCTCAGTGTACGAACCAAGAGGCTGAGAATAACGCGACATCGCTTGGTGCAAATGTGCTGTCGCAATGCCAATCTCAGACTCGTGATGATGGATCTCATTAGCCGGTAGGTGCACATGTTGAAGAGCGCGCATGAGCACAAACGAATCGTCTATCGGTCCTGCGGTAACAGCACCATCATCGGTCAACAGGAAAGCCGGTACGCGCACACCTTCTTCCAGCAAGTGGACGAGCATTCGATACTCGCTTAGGACTGGCAGGTTACGCCATGGCCCGAGCCGCTTGAGATAGTAACGTTCGCCGTACACAGACTGAACTTGCCACAGCTCCCGTAAATCATCGACGACGTCTAGCGTTGGATTCTCACCAACGAGCGTCTGCCAATCGGCCAACTGCTTCAGCAACTGGGATTTCTCAAAAGCCATTTATGTATCCCTCGACTAATATGTCTGCCTCTGTGAGCGCATCTCTAAGTGGCAACTTTCGCACATCTACCGACGGTGCAATTTTGGTGTAGTCGCGCTACAACGGCACCGCGCTTTGATGAATATGCGTTTGCTACTGCTGATGATAGTCTATGCCTGTTCTTAATCTGTACCGTTTGGTGGCTCACTTCGATGGTCAAAAAGGCAAGGTCCGCTCCTTTCGCCATTTCACCGACGCTTTCAGGTGAACGAACATTTTCAGAGCCTTCGTGTAGGATGATCTCCGTTGTGTGAGCGGTCGCTTACATTGCAGAACTAAGTTCACTTGTCGAAGGTGTCATGTAGTGCGGACCGATATTAGGGTGAGAGTGAAGGATAGAGACATGCAGACTGTATTACCGCTGCACGAAGCGACATTTGGTGCATACACATTTAGTACAGACCCGGCACGTATCGATACCGAATGGGCCGTTAGGAGTCTGCTCGGTACCTACTGGGGTAATCACCGCACAGCGGACATGATCCGCACCAGCTTTGAGCACTCGCTTGTATGTGGTTTGTACCGGGATGGAAACCAAGTTGGAATAACGCGCATCATCACCGACTACGCCACATTTGCCTATTTATGTGATGTCTACCTTGATCCAGCAGAACGCGGAAATAAAGTTGGAACTTGGATGGTCGAACAGACGCTAGATTTGCCATCGATGCCTAAATTACGTCGCTGGGTGCTTTTCACCCAAGATGCACAGGATCTATATAGGAAGTTTGGATTCGAGAATCCTGCTTACCCAGAGCGAGTAATGGAGCGCCATGACGCGTAACATCTCGGCAATGTTACACACTGTCACCACATAACATTTACAGGAAAAATAGCCCGTAAATGCTGTGTTACAGGATTATTACAGGCTAATTTACACTTAATTTACACTTACGTTTCCTGCCGGTTTACGGATGCCTATCCTAGACTTGCATTCGTAATGATTGCCAACTCCCGTCGGTTACACTACGTCCCACATCTTGGTGCCGCGATGCCTTGGCAGACCCACCAAGCTGCTGTGGCGGACAATGGTCACTCTGAAAGTAGTCATCCCGTTGTGGATGGAAATCGCGTTTCATTATCAGAACGCGTTGTTGTGTGCCGTACACACACAACGGAACACGGCGTAATTAGCCCGCTTCAACTTTCGGATTTCCGCGCTCCAGGCCTTGTCCTGATGGCTGATCAATTCCAATCAAAGGAGCTCAGGATGCCTACTCAAACCAGTTGTCAAACGGACACCGTCAAGCCATCATTTGCAGAGAATGTCTTCCTCCTCTTAATGCTTTTATAAGCGTTCCTACCACAGCCAGCGCTTACGGCTTCGTCAATCAGCGATCGTCAAAGCCAAACGTCAATTATATTGTCCGCCGCTAACTAGGTTGTTCGATCAGCACAAAAAGCGTGCATGTACGGCACCCGGTTATGCGTGTTTTCAGCTCCGATTAGCTAAGGCAAAACATTAGAGCCGATCCGCTAGAGAGTGCGTGGCACTCTCTAGCGGATCGGACTTTAATCGCAGAATTGCCAGGTCAATGCACGCGTGTGCCTCGCTAAAGCGAGTGGTTTGAAGCAACTGGATACAGTGTATTAACCAGTTAATGACTGGGTGGCGTTGCAGACTAAGGTACGTAATGAATTCTGCCAAAACACAGATAACCCTAGGCTAAATTCAACCTTATGCTCCCCATGACAACCTGTGCATAATGTAGAATGATTACCAACTAGACAGGCTTACGTCCCCACCAGTCGATGCAAAAACCAACTATCAACGTATATGGTCCGTTCAAGGCACTTGATTCAAATGGAAGTCAGGTGGAACTTGCATCAACAAAATCGCGCCATATATTCACTGCGTTGATTCTGGCGCATCCAGAACCCATTCAGCGCGATTTGCTCTGCCGGATGATGTGGCCAGACAGCTCCGATGAAAGCCGCAAGACCCGCTTACGTCAAGAGCTTGGCATCCTCCGTGAGTTTGCAATACGGCTTCAACGTGAGGACCTGCTGGTTGTTGACAGGGGTATCCTCACCCTGAATATCGAAGGCATTCAGGTGGACTGCATCGAAAGTCGTCAACTGTATGCAGCTTACGCATCAACACTGCCCGTGAATGAACGTATCGAGAATCTCAATGATCAGATTCGGATTCTTGGACGTGGACAAATCGCTCCAGATACGCAAAGCTTATTTGAGTCCGAGCGCAAGCGTACATGCTCTCGACTGACGACAGCCCGGATTGAGCTGACCAAACTTTATATCGATACCGGACGCCTCCCGGAGGCGCGTAAGGTTCTCGATGCTGTCTTGGATTTGCACCCGGATAACGAAGTGGCAAAGGCTCTGCATGCACGCCTGCTAGGTGAACCTGTACAAGTCACATCCCAGGAACCCAGCAAACCAACAGAAATCCCACCGCAACTGCCTAAACGCACGCTGCGAAGCTGGTATGAAGGAATAAGCTGGACAGTTCGTATTGCAATCGCGGCTGTGACCACGGCGCTTTTAGTAACATTTTTCATCCCACCCAAGACTATCCTGGTAGCTCCCACGCCAAAGACACTGGTCTCAACTCCCCCCATCGCCAAAATCATCGGCTATCAACACACACCCGGCCCCGGTGAGCTGGATGATTCTGAATTTATAGGGGTCGCCCGACTTCAGGATGGCAGTGTTGCGATTACAGGCATCGTCAAGACCAAAACTGAAGATGTCGATGGAATCGTCACTCTCCTCGGCCCTGACCTCAAGCCAAAGTGGACGCGGCGGGTTACCGGTCCCAGCCACGATGCTGACCGCTTGGAAAGTATCCATTTCGATACATCAAAGAACATCTTTGCCGCAGGGGAGACCTACTCGGTCAACCAGCCAAAGACAAGCGATGGCTGGTATGGCTCAATCGTTTCCTACGATGTAAACGGAAAGCTTCGCTTTCAAGGCAGAACACGCAGGAAAATCGTTCATGGCTCAGAAGTAAAACGACGTGTTATCGCGGATCAGCGTGGCGGCGCTTGGTATTGCAGCTCGACTGCAGAGAGTGGTAAAGACCAAATCTTCGCCACCCACTTTGATGCCACTGGAAAGATCATCAACGACATCGTTATCAGCGGTGTACAAGCCAAACTTTTGGCTTTCAGCCGCCATACACAGGATGAGTACTGCGTTGTGGCAAATGCCAAGTCAAGTACATCGCCATCATCAGGTGACTGGTTCATAGCATCCTTTACAAATGATGGACGGATACTTTGGACATCTACAATGGATGGGCCAGCCAAAGCGGATGATTTCGTTACGAGTGAGAGTCTCATCGCGGAGGGAGAGTACCACGTCATCGGTGGACTCATGACATCCTCGAAGTCTCCAAGCGATGTCGCACGCTTGTCCCCAACAGTGGCTACGATTAATGTCCATACGGGAACCGTTGGACGACAGATCGCACTAAGCAGTGATATTCCAAGTGCATCGGTATACGTCTATGACCTCTCACGCCGTGATGAACTCGATGTCGCCATTCAGGAATCAGCAGTTGATTCACGAACTCCCATCGACTTCAATGTTATCGATAGGGTGACAGGCGCAATGAAGCAAACTGGGAAGGTTACACTCCCGGATGGCCATTACCTCACACATGTACGCCGTTTCGTTTCGAATCCGAAATCAGGCACACTTCAGCTCATCACCAACACGGCACGCGATATTGGTACAAATCAATCACATGGGATTATCGTTACGACTATAAAGCCATCGGGTGAGACCACACACGAAGTCTATAAGAACATCGACCGTGTCACCGTAAATGTAATCAATCAGATATATGGTGTTGGGCAGGTAGACATGGGCGGACGTTGGCCAGCAACGTTATTTACGCTCCCTTACCCAGACTAACGGGTAATGCCAGAAGACCGCTGAATCATCGCGGAAATAATACGGTCAAGGCCTTTCGAGATGTTCTCTCCAGCGCCATTCGCCACCGCCGCAAATGCTCGGCCCGTTTTCGGCGCAACCCACATCGAGGCCATCCAAAAGGTATTCGATCCGGCATGCGTCAGTGCCGGTCCTCCAGCCCAGGATCGATTGAGAACAATCCATCCGCCAGCATAGCCGCCATCCATGCGGCTTCCATGCAGCACACGTCGGATGTTGCTATCCAAAAAGTCATTCGATGCCATGTGTAAGGCTGCAGTTTGAAGCCAATCGGCTACCGACAAGTGTAAGCGTCCAGCGGAGTTCATCACCGGAGGGTTATCTAGCGTCGTAGGCAAATAGCCGGTAGCAGTTACTCGGTGTCCGCGCGCGAGAGAAGGCACACCAAACCCAACACTCTGCAGCAGCTTTGGACGGGCTATTCGAAGCTGAAGGACATCCTCGTAAGGTCTCCCGTAGACCTTGTCGATCACACTTCCAAGGACAACATAGCCGACATTTGAGTAGGCAAACTTACCAACAGCTGGAACTTTGCCCGAGGAAAGCCACTTGGGATTTAGTACATTTCGTCGCTGGGATGTAAGTTCACCACCCGCTCTTGTCAGCTCCCACCACGTTGCGTTCTCGGGGAGACCGGCTTCATGGCGCAGGAGGGACTCAACGGTCCGATTTGCCCAAGGCGACTTCTTCCAAATCGGATCGAGAGCCCCAAGCGTTGTCGTAAAGCGGAGCTGCCCATCACCAACGGCGGCAGCAATCAGCAGCGCCGTCACAGCCTTCGTACAGGACCCAATATGAACCGCATCCGTCAACTGTAATGGCGTATCACTGCCCACTTGTCGGATTCCGGAAGCTGCCAGATGTGGTTTGTTACCAACATCGATGTAGCCAGCAACCAGCCCCGGGACACCTGTAGTTACAAGTTCCTGCTTTAGAACATTCTCCAGCCAGTCAGGTTGCGCCATCACTGGGTCCAACTTTTACGCGATGACTTCCTTAATAGGTTCGACATGTTCAACACCAACAAGTTTTTGGTCAAGTCCGCCGTAGAAGTACGATAGGCGATTCGGATCGATACCAAGCTGATGGAGTACGGTCGCGTGCAGTTTCTTGACAGGTACCGGATTACGTCCGACTTCATGACCGGTTTCATCGGATTCGCCATAGGACATGCCGCCCTTGATGCCACCGCCCGCCATCCACGTTGTGAAACACGTCGCGTGGTGGTCACGGCCATCACCGGTGCTATGCGGGGTTCGCCCAAACTCGCCACCCCAGACAACCAAGGTGGTATCTAGGAGGCCCCTCTGCTTGAGGTCTTTCAAGAGCGCAGCAATCGGCTGATCGACTTTCTTAGCAAGACCATTGTGGTTAGCAACAATGCCACCATGCGCATCCCAGAAGCTACTGAAGTCCGTATTCGAACCGCCGGAGTAGAGCTGAATATAGCGTACGCCGCGCTCAACCATCCGCCTTGCGAGCAGGCACCGTGTGCCAAAGTCTTTGGTAACGGCATTGTTGAGGCCGTACATTTCCTTTATGTGCTCAGGTTCCTTGGAAATGTCGACGACTTCCGGGGCCGTATTCTGCATTTGATAGGCAAGCTCATACGATGCGATGCGTGCCGCGAGGTTAGAGTTATCTTCCCGTGGACGCCGGTGTGCATCATTGAACTGATTCAGCGTATCGATCATGTCGCGCTGCATGTCAGGCTCAAAACCCTTTGGGCGATTGAGGTCGAGAATTGGATCGCCTGCTGACCGCAACACGGTGCCTTGATACACGGCAGGCATATAGCCGCTTGACCAGTTCTTGGCTCCGGAGATTGGCCCGCCGCTTGGATCCAGCATCACCACAAATCCGGGCAGATTTTGATTGACCGTGCCCAGCCCATAGTTGACCCAAGCGCCCATGCTCGGAGATCCAGAGAGAATCTTGCCACTGTTCATCTGCAGCATCGCCGAACCGTGGATGGGTGAATCGGAGATCATCGACTTCACAATGCACAGGTCATCCGCGCACTCACCAACGTGTGGGAAGAGGTCGGATACAAATGTCCCTGACTTTCCATACTGCTTGAACTTCCACTTGGGCTCCATTAGGGTAACCGTGGATGCCTTGCCGCCGTTACGGAAGTTGTTATAGGAAACCGTCTGGCCTTCGCGCCCGATCAGACCCGGTTTGTAGTCAAAGGTATCAAGCTGGCTGGGACCACCGTACATGTACAAAAAGATGACGGCTTTAGCCTTCGCTGGCATCATCGGAGGCTTCTCAGCAAGCGGGCCCTTCCCCGCCTTTGGAGGGCCTGCGGCATATGCAGCATCACCAAAAAAGCCATCCCCTGATAGCAACCCAGTCAGGGCGAGACCTGTAAATCCCGCACCGGCCTCCCAGAGAAATTCCCGTCGCGTGCGTCCACAGAAGTGCTTATTTTCCATCATCACATTCCTTCAACCGTGTGCTGCAGCATCACCGACACCCTAGTCGAGATACACAAACTCATTCAAATTTAGTGCCAGAAGGCAGAGATACTCTTTCGCTTGCTGCGGAGATGCTCCCCGTAGCTCGAAGCGAATCGCGAGCGAAACCAGCTTTGTCACTTCGCTCTCGGCCGGTGTTCGCTGCATCACAAGCGCAAGCGCGCGCTTGGCGAAGGCACGGATATCCCGATGCCCTTCCTTTGCAACACGCTCTGCAAGCCCTTTACCGGCCTGGTTGATGACCGTCGAGTTCATCATCGTCAGTGCCTGTGTCGGCTGCGTGGATGCGTAGCGCATCGGGGTTGTACGGTCGGTCTCAGCCAAGTCAAACGCTTCCAGCAGAGGGTAGAGCAGCGAGCGTTTTACAAAGACGTAGATTGAGCGGCGGTTCTTTTGCTGCGGTGTGTTGCGCTCAGGGTACCAGTCCTTCCCGGGAATGGACTGGCCTTTGAGCACATCCTTGTCGATGTCCGGATACACACTTGGCCCGTACATTTCCGTGTTTAGCAGCCCGCTGACCGCGAGAATACTGTCACGGATTTCTTCCGCCTGAAGTCGGCGCATGTCAAACCTGTGGAAGAGGTCATTCATGGCATCCCTGCGGTTGGCATCTGGGCGCAGAGCACTGTCCTGCATGTAGGTATTGCTCGTCATGATCAGCCGGTGCATGTCTTTGAGCGACCAGCCATTCCAGTCGAGTGTTTCCGCGAGGAAGTCAAGGAGCTCGGGATGCGTTGGCTTATCGCCCGCGAGTCCAAAGTTGTTAGCGGACCTGACGATGCCTCGTCCGAAGTGATACTGCCAAATGCGATTTGCGAGGACGCGCCGGGTCATCACGTTTTCACGCCCGGTAATCCACATCGCGAGCGCCGTACGTCGCCCACTGGTCTGTGCACCGCCTGCAGGTTCTTCCAGCGGAGGAGTAATTCCACCTGTACAAACCGGATAGCCCGGTTCGACCTTGTCGCCCTTGCTTGTATGGACACCTCGGAGAAGAATATTCGTCTCGCGCGGATTTGCACCGCCTTCGGTAACCACCAGCGCGACATTTGTAGCTGGACGCTTTGTCTGGTTGTCATCCAGCAGCTTTTCGATATTGGTTTGTTCCGCAACCTCGCCGGCCGAAACAAATCGCTTTAAGTCATACGCACGCTGAATGGGCTGTCCAAGCGCACTGGTGCTAGCCCAAACTGTGAGGGGCCGACGCCCCAAGCTCGGCAGGCTCCACGCGACGCTGAGGCCCAGCGGAGATCCGGCATCCCCTTGGACATAGGCGATGCGAATAGCATGCTTACCCGCGGTGAGCTCGATGTCGGCTTTCTTTTCCGCCCCCTCACCGTGGCTACCGTTGTAATCGATAACCATCTTGCCATCGATGAATAGCTGGGATGCATCATCAGAGTCGAGGAAGAACGTTGCTTTCCCTGCCTGCGGCACGCTGAGGGTGGCATCGTATTGAATGGCGATATTCCCCTTGCCACGCGCCGGAGCGACATCGAAGAGTGCCGGATTCAGGACACCGTTTC
>JAURHZ010000052.1 GCA_030833025.1 Armatimonadota bacterium | reverse complement strand
GCTGCCACCATAGGAAGTAGCTGCGGAGTATTGGCATTTACGATAGCCGCGATGGCAACCTTGCCAGCCCCCGGCATCCGGCGTTGCCGCCACTCACTGCGGTACTCTCCGGTGTCTGGGCGATCCTCAGATGCAAACCCGACATGCGCCCGAAACGCGATATCCGCCCCGGGGGTAAATCGCCTGAGGAAATCGAGCATCGGGTCGATGTCAGCGATCCCCGGTGCGCGCTCAAAGCGCAAGTCAAGAATGACACGCCGCGTGGTTTGAATGTCGCGAACCAAATCCCGAAGCGCCGCAAGAAACAAACGGTCACGAAAACGGGCAGGGTCAGTAATCTTGATGACAGGAGTGCCATCGGCGAGCGTCTCGCTGGACCACCCGGTGGGAACGAGATCAGTTTCCCCTACAATGCGCGCTACAGGGGGCTCAACAAAACACTGCGGATCACCAAGAGCATCCAAAACGGACTTAGCGTTATCGGCAGCGGCGGCCCCCAGAATGCCTTCAAGCCTACGGGCATCGACAAGATCAGGGTGCCAGCGAACCAGACGTTCAAGGAGTGGAAACACATTCATATCAGCACTACACAATTATGCCCCGATGAGCTCCGCAAGCGCAGCGGCTTCGAGGGCACCTACGAACTCGTGACCAGCATCAGGGACAATCTTGATGTCGAATTGGACATCCGGGGATGTCTCACGCATTTGCGCCTGCAAGCGTTCAATCGTGAAGAGTGGGCAGACTTTGTCCTTTTCGCCATGGATGAAGGTGATAGGCACGCGGCGGATATCAGCCGTTCCGGCAAACGGATCGATTTCTTGCCAGTACCCATAATCCTTTTCGGTAAAGGTGGCACCTTTGGGGATGGACTCGACACCGATTGGACTTCCTACACTGATAACCCTCTGGACATCAAGGTTGCGTAAAGCCATGTGATAAGCAATCCGTCCCCCCAGGCTATGCCCGAGAACGGAAACGGGCTTTGTCACACCGACAGCGGCGAGCGTTGCGGGAAGCTCTGCGAGCAAGGTGTTACAAACGCTGGCGGAAACCTTCATGAACTGCGGATGCGGTGGGTAGAGCATGATGGAGCCATGGGGCTCTGAGCGCCGCGCTCCGTGGTACGGGAGGTCCACCGCGACAACCGCCTTGCCGGCAGCCACGCAATCGAGCGCCAGCGAAAGAAAGCGTTCCTTGGAGCCTGCCATCCCGTGAATCATCAGGATGACATCTTCAGCAGTACTTAGATCGCCAAATGTCACAGCCGTTTGCCCCTGTGGACCCGTCCACCGGGTAACGGATGCCGTAACAGCAGGGGTTTGGTGCCAGCCAGCGGTTATCGACACTTAGAAACCATCCCAAAGATAAACAGCGTGTGGTGGGAAGATGGCATCGATGGCAGCATTCACGGCTGCACTTGCAAGTGGGAGTTTTCCAGCTGCCTGTAGAGGAACACGGGATGGATCGCCAAAGGCCAGCTGTGAGAAGGTCGAGATGTCTAGTTCGATATCGGGATTGAGTGCAACATCGGACTTTTCAGCGCTCACGCCGGTCGGCGTACGCGTGAGGGTCCACCTGCCATCGTTCCATGGGCAATGCGGGTCATGTACCCGAATACTGAGTGCGTGTTCGCCTGTCGCTGTCGGTAATGTGATGCCTGCAGCCCACTGCGCGATGCTGACGATACGTCCTTGGTAGACAGGTTCGAGCGCGATATTGGTTTCGTGTGAGCAGTTGATAGAGAGCATCGGGAAGTCCGATGGAACACGCAGGTTGACGGTGTCGTGCTGGACGCCGATATCGCGGATGACATCGAGGAGAGAGTGTAGTGCAGCAGGGCAGTTTGACCAAAGGCGGCCAACGCTCGGCAGATCTGTAGAGCCATGTGCGGGGTAGCGGAAGCGCATCAGGCCGCCGATTTCACCGCGTTCATCGCGTGCGACATAGATGAAAGATTTCCGGTTGTCGTGCGGCTTGTAGTCATCCGGCCACTTATGTGTCGCCGCTGTAAATGCTGAGCGGTAATTTGCTGCGACCGAATCGTAGAATGGCTTGACCACATCAAGGTTGGCTTCGAGGTCGATTTCATCAACTTTCCAGCCGGCTGGGTTAGAGCGCTTGAGTTCACGCACGGGCAGTTTGATGTTCTGGACGTGTCCGACATATTCCCAGCCAAACTTGCGGTAAAAGGCATAGGCAAATGGATACAGGCCTGAAACTGTCTGTCCACGCTCTTCCATCAGTGCGAGAGACCGAATAAGGAGCTGTTGAACGTAGCCACGTCCGCGCCGTTCGTTTGCACAGGCTACACCACCGATGCCGCCATAGCCCAGCTGTGTCCCGTACCCAAAGTGAACGCGATAGGGTTCGACACCAACGGATGACATTAGCTTGCCATCCTCAAAGAGCCCGATGGTGTTAAGCAGGCCAACAGGATCAGGTGCATCGTCGGCCAGAGGTTGCCGAATGCCACCTCGGCCGAATGCCATGCTCATCAGATTTTGGTGCTCGGTGTAGTCGCCACGCTCAAGCATCCGGAATTCAATCGCCATGTTTCCAGTCTACACGCTGGTTTTCAATGCAGTTCAGGATTTGGTTCGGCTGTATGTCCACCTTCGTGGAAGGCGGGGTGTTCGATGGCGATTAGCGAGACAGTATCTACCCACTTTCCGGGCACGAGACCAACTAACAACAGAAAAACAATCGCAATCGTAATTGGCATACGTTCACGTGGAAGCGCATCCGGGATGACATCCATTCCCGGCATCACGGGCCCAAGAAAAATCCGGGCGTGCAGTTTGACGACTGACATTGCATTTAATGCGAGCGCGCAAGGTACCAGAACTCCAATCCACTTATTGGTTGTGTAACCTGCGTGAACGAGGAGGTCAAGGTCACAAAACCCGATGGTTCCAGGAAGGCCGATAAGGGCAACAGAAGCCACAAGAAAGCCAACACCTAGGCGTGGAAATGCCCCTGAAAGTCCGAGGTTTTTGCTGGCATTGTCCAAACCACCAGCCCGTGCATCACACACAATCAGAATTAACTGACAAACACTTATCGCGATCCAAGCGGTCTGGGTTTGCAAAATCGCGGCAATGATGCCATCCGGGTTTGGGAGAAAAACTCCAGCCAGTGCAAGGCCGGCATGGCTGCTTGACAACAGGCCAAGTTTTCGGCGATAGGCTGGTTCCCCCATTGCGAGCAGCGCTAGGAGAAACGCAATCGCCAGTCCAAAACCAACCACATATGGGGCAACCGCTGTAAAAACACTGATATCAAGCTGCGTGCCAAAACGTAGGAGGACAGCGATTGCCACGGGCCAACCAGCACAGGTCAGGAGTTTAGTTGGCGCGATCGAGCTCCACCTGGCTGCACTGCGGTGGAATGGCCAGAAACCGGCACGGACGGCAACCGCTACCAGAAGTGCCATGAACGCTGCGCCACCATTTCCAGACTGAAACAACGCGAGTGATGCCAAGAGGGCGACATTTCCGACAAATGCCCCAGCCCAAATGCTACGGGATTTTGGCTTGAGCTCTGGAGCCTGATTGACGCGAGTCGCAAGGACAAGGGATGTGAGCATCCAAGTAAGGCACGCAACCGCGTAGTTGTTTATTGTTACCGTGAGCAAGTCAAGCGCCATGCAGATAAAGCCTGTCGATGAATAGGCTCTGCCCCGTTCGCGCTCCGGTGTCATCGAAAATGCCATCCACCCACCGCCAATGATGAGTAGCTGGAACAAACAGGCAAGGGAGTCCGTGTGAAAACTGGACATGTTCAGTGACTGAGTGATTGGCGCAAGCGAAACTGGATGCCCAAGCCATGTTTCATAGCCGCTCAACAGCGTGATTGAAAGCACTGCGAGCATCGCAAAGTGGACAAAAGGCCGACTAACCCGGTGCATCCCGTATGCAACAAGCGCCGAGATCAGCAGAATTACAAAATTGACAATAACGCCAAAGGATTCAAAAAAAGCTATCATCCAGTGCTGTCCCTTGGATCACCGATCAGTGTGTGGTCAATACGAACGATGGTCGCGATGAGCCATAGAAATGGCCGATGGACAAAGCGGTCAATCACGCTATCTACATAACAACGCTCAACGGCAAGGCGGTAAAGCGTGGTCCTGACGCCAGTCGGAAGCACTTTTTCATATTGCCGCCCTGTCGCATCGAGCTGCCCCATCGCTCCTGAGTGAATGTGGCTTGTATCCCGCAGCGCACTAGGAGCACGTAGAAATTCCAATGTACGAACCGCGGCATGCCCACAGGCATGCCACAGAGCCAGCGTCGTCCAACCGAAGCCAAGCTCAATAAACATCAAGCCAAGCTGTGCCATGGATGCATGTGCGATGGAACTCTTGACATCGGATGCTGCACGCCCAACAACGGTTCCATAGATGGCAGTAAGCGCCCCGATTGCCACGATCACTCCGCGGGCAATAACAGATGCCTCAATCAGCGGGAAAACCCGCAAGATCAAATAGACGCCGGCGTGTACGGAGAGCGCTCCGTAAAAGATGGCACTCGTCGGCGTTGGGCCTTCCATGGCACGTGGTAGCCACCCAGAAAATGGCAGCTGGGCAGACTTTCCGCACGCAGCAAACATCAGGAGCAGCAAGACAACCGTCGCCTGAGGCCCAGACACTGCAGCAATCCCACCAGGCATCACCTGCTCGAACTCTGTGCTGTGTACAGCATGATGCATCGTAGCAAGAGCCGTAAGAAGCCCGATATCGGTGATCCGATAGGTTGCGAAGACGCGAAGGCTCGCATTGACGGGATCTGAGCGGTGCTGAAAGAAGGCGATCAGCAGCACAGATGTTAAACCGAGGAGTTCCCAGCCAGCAGCAAGCAGGTCAAATGTGCCTGCTGAGAAGAGCAACATGCATCCAAATGCAAACAAGTGGAGCAGGAAGTAAAAGCGCACAAACCCCGAGTCGCGGTGCATATACCGTTCACTGAAGGCACTGATAACACCGACGAGCAGCGCCGTCATCCCGAGAAATGGCAGCGAAATGCCATCCGCGTGTAGCTTCATCTCAAAGTGAAAATCGCGGGTGTGGTACCACATCCCAATCGGTACCGTGACCGGGTGATGCGCTACAAATGCATATCCAAACCACGTCACGAGGACTGCAGCGAACATCAGTATATACGTTACATACGCAAATCTAGCGATGGCACGCTCTGGTATCTGAGCGCCGCACCACCAAAGTCCACCAAGGGTGCCGCATGCAACGGCAGGTAACAACACAGCCAGTGCAAGAGAGGATTGATAAAGCATCATGCGTACTGCTCCCTTTTCGGCTTGACCAACTTTGCAAATGGTAGATGCCCCATATGTCCCGCGTACCACTCACGACTGGTGCTTACTGTTGGCAGGCGGCCAGGTTCAGGAATGTACGGCTGAAAGGTACCTTGGGTGTAGAAGTGGACTGCGCCGTCATCGGGATCGATTGTCGCGACGCGGACCCATCCATTGCGGATAATCTGGTTGACTTCGGCATGCTGCGACATCGCATATTCAACCGACGATGGTCTCGCCTCAATCACAAGCAATACACGCACAGGTTCATGAACCTCAACAGTTTGCTTGGGCAGGCCGGTGCGGAGGTCTCCAGATTGGCCATTCATGACACCGACAAGTCCGGCGATGTTATGTGGCAGCTTCGTTCCACAACCGTAAACCTCATTGTCAACTGTAGAGAAGTAGTACTCAAGCGAAATGCCCGCACAGACAAGCCCAGCGGCTCCGAGGTGTCCAGTTATGATTTGGCTACTTGGGTCGCTGTTGGCATCGTAGGAAATGAGGAATGCCCGTCGGTCCATGTAGAGCGACTCCGTGAGGCTGCGCCTTCCGAAAATCGCCACAGCATTGGTTGCATGTCCGTATTCAGGACGCGCTTCTGACAAGTGCTCTGACCGTTCGCGGACGTGTCTGCGTGCTGCATCCGGTGTCGTGATCCCGCTAGCCAATTCAAACCTGCGAGCACGCTCAAGTGCGTTGTCAGCTCCCGCCGTGCGGCAACTTCGGACCAACTGCTCATAGAAATGCGTGTGCGTATCAGGGAGCTGATCGACATCGAAAAACTGACAGTCATCGGTTGTCGTGTCGTGGCACCCCGCGAGGAACCAGGTTTCGCTCGGAATCTGATGTCCCATTTCTGCAAGACGCTGACGGACCGCGGGCTGGTTTGCCATCATCGCGAAAATACGCGCATTCGGACCGCCTCGCCGCCCCCCACATGCACCGCAATCGTAAGCACTTTCGTGAGGATTGTTGACCGTCGTCGCTCCGTGGCCCATTAAAACAACTAGGGGTGACAAGCGGTTGATGATGCCAGATGAACGCAAGAGCCCAAGTACACGATCGGCACGTTCCTGAATGTTAAATCCATTTGCTAGTCCCTCAGCCTTATCGTGTGCGGCATCGGATGCATTCTCAAAGAGCATTTCCGTACGTGGCTCAGGGAGGAGGCGCTCGTTCAGTGATCGGTAGAGGCGTAGCGTAAATCCGGGTGCAAGGACCCGGGTTACTAATGGGATGATTGCAAGTACGCCAAGTCCGGCTGTTCCAACCCAAGCGCGCACAAGTGTCCGAGAGCCAATCGAGTATTGTCGGATGATGTTGCTAACGATGCGCCGGCGGTTGCGACGCGCTTTTGCAACCCCACAGTCAGTTTCAGAAGCAACCTCACGGACCGCATGTTGTGGCGTCACGATGACTGGGCAGAGGTCTGCTGCAGCATGGTCATCCAGACCCGCATAGCTGACTGCGACACCAAAAAAGCCCGCGGCTCCGACGGTCTCAATGTCAGAGTCAGCCGCTTCGAGCGCCCGGCGCATACTTTCTTCCCGTTCATCAATACAAAACATCACTTGCATCGACTTCTGTGGGGAAAGTTCAGCAGGGATATGTTCCGCAGCGATCAGCGAGAGCGGAGTCAGGACAGAATGGAGATGCCTTCGTTCATAGGCAAGGTGCCAGATACGTCGGCGTTCCCAAGCGTGAAAGGAAAGCACTGCTTGTACAAACTTTGCAAACTCATTGTCAGTTAGATTACTGATTACACTTGCGCCGAAGCCAACCAATTGGCATGCATCGAAGATTTGAATCACCGCGATATCAACATCGACAAAAATAACGTCTGAGGTTGCGAAATAGTTTTCAGAAAACGGCAAAACGGTTTCTGAGCCATGCAATGCGAGCAGTGCACTTCGTTCCAAAAGAAGCTTAACAGCCAAAAAGTCAACCAGACGTGCATGCAGCCGGACATAGGGTGCAAGGTTTGGTTGCTGTTCTAGCATATTGAACATCCCGGCCCACCCCGGAAGCTCCAGCAATGAGTCGGTAACCCAGTCCTCGATGAACGCATCGGGGATGTTCAAATCTCGTATCGTGGACTTCACATAGGCTTCGGCATCGATGTCGTTAGCGACGACTTCGGCAGCGTGCGACCGCAGATTTCGAAGACCATCCGGGGCAACACCAGGCTTGATCAACACATTGAGGGATGCCTTGAAAAAGCCATCCTCACGCCCGTTCATCGGCCAATACGCCACGCCCTGATCCATAAAACATCCTGCTAGGCGCACTAAGAGCGGGTGTGTCGATGTCGCTATGTCAGCGTTCCACTTTCGCCCCGCGATTGCTGTGGTGCTGAAACGCGTTCGTTGTCCTGGAGTTGTGTCCGAAGGAAGTGCGAGGACAGAATGAGGGAGCGCCAGGAGCATTTCCTGAATGGTTAGTATCAAACGGGATGCTGCTACATCTTCTGGGCGGCCTTCGAGAACCTTCTCTCGCAGCTGGGGCTCAATATCGCTGCGGATTGTCTTTGCAAATCGACGTTCATCCCGAATCCATCGGAGGTTCCCGGCATTAAAGCGGGTTACCCCAGGGACTAGAAGCTGACTACGAAGCATCGAGACATCGATACCCGCAACGCTGCCCCGCGATTTGATGTCGGTTGCAAGGACGTAGTCGATGTCATCCTTTTGTATTCGGCCTACCTTAGCGGCAGCGATGTAATCCGTTTCTGGTAGAAATGGCTCAGCACCGTAGAGCTTTGCAGCGGTGATGACGGCATCTTCAAAAGGGATGTGTTGAAACGAGTGCAGGGTGTTGTGGTGTACAAAGACGCCAATCGGCCCCTGACTTGGAAGCAGGTGCCGGGCGTGTTCAATCGCATGCTGGAGCAGGTCTCCAGTTTTATGGGAAGCGGTGGACATCAGGCACGCTTCCACTTCGAAGATGTCGGAGCATGCGTGGATGCCTTGTGTTCATCCAAGCCACCGATCACCAGCTCAGTGTCCGGAAGGGATGCCTTTAGCGCATCAAGTTTGGAAAGAACGGTATGGTCCACAACGCAGGCCTCTGAAAAGTCTACGTAGACCCTCGTATAGTTTGGTGCATTTTCACGGATAGCTTTTGCAAGCCCGATGTAGTTTGTGAAAACACCAGCACCATGAACGCAGAGAGTGACTTCATCCTCATGGTGGTGTTCCTCCACGATGGACTTCCACAGCTGCCGAAACGGTGCACCGTTTGCGCAGTGAATAACGACATCGAGAATCAAGCCAGAAGCAACTCCAACGAGGAGGTCTGTCAGTAGCGTCACGATCATTGTGACGACAAACACCGCCAGCTGCTCTCGCCCAACATGCAGTGCATGCTTGAACTCATTTACGTGTGCCAGGCGGGTACCGGTGAATATCAGCATTCCAGCCAAAGCCGCCATAGGAATCTTCATCAGCATTCCCGGAATAAGCGCTACCGCAAGCAGAAGGAACCCACCGTGCGCGAAGTTGGCCCAGCCAGACTTTGCCCCATTATCGATGTTGGATTTAGAGCGAACGACCTCACTAATCATTGGGATTCCACCGATTACGGCAGCGATTGTATTCGCAAATCCGGTCGCCAAGAGATCTTTGTTCAAATCCGATGACTTCCGCTCAGGATCGAGGGAGTCCACCGCAGACACCGTCAGGAGCGACTCGATAGAGCCGACGATGGTGAACATGACGATGTACTTGATACTTACCGCGCTTAGGATTTGACTGAAGTCAGGGAAGGTGATGGCGGTCAGGATGTTTGTCGGAAGCTTAACCAGATATTTTGCTGGGTCGAGGACGAATTCTGTATTGCTAAAGACATAGGCATGCTTGTCACCAAATCCGAGGATCATCGCGAGAGGGACGGTCACCGCTAGCACAACCAGCTGGCTTGGGATGGATTTTGCCCACTTCGCCTTGATCATTGGCATCCCAAACATGATTATCAGCGCGACAGCTCCGACGATGGCGACATAGGGGTTGAGGTGCGCAAAGCTGTGTGGAAGTTCCTGAATCAGGTGGAGTGGTTCCTTACCTTCAGGCTTGACCCCAAGCAGCACGTGTGTCTGCTTGCTCATAATGATCACACCAATCGCGGCCAGCATTCCATGGACCACCGATGTCGGCATCGCCTCAGCAAGACCACCAAACCGCGCCAGTGCTAGCACTATCTGGATTAGACCGGCAACGACCCCCACCGCAAGCATCCGGTGGTATCCGGTAACAGGGTCATCCCCGCCGAGGTCAGCTACTGCACTCAAAACGATTACAATCAGGCCCGCTGCTGGCCCCTTAATCGTCAGACGACTACCGCCCAAAAATTTGGTGAGGAGTCCACCAACGATCGCGGTTAGGATGCCCGCAACTGGGGGCACACCCGATGCACCGGCAATTCCAAGACATAGTGGGAGAGCGATCAAGAAGACCAGAAAGCCCGCAATGATGTCAGATTTGGATGGTTGTGATTTGTTTTGTTGCATTGTTGAAAGGCGCAATCATGTAAAAACCAGTCGTGTTTACACCCATCAATGTATGTCTGTCTAGTAATTTCAACCGTTTGCTAGGGGTTCATTTATCAAGCGTTATGTACAGTTAATCGTAGTAACCTTTCGAAAAACGCGATGCAACGTTGAATACCCGTTAGAATTCACGCCATGAGTCCAACCGTACTTACCAATGTCCTGATAGCAGAAACTGACATCTGTACATTGGTTACGGTCGCCTATTTAATCAGCCGCTCACCGTTACTTGGATACCTCTTCAAAGCGGCCATTCCCTGGCAGCAGGCACTCAAAGTAGGAATTCTGTTCGCTGTTGTTGCAGCGCTTTTCGACTTTCTCCCAGATGCCAGGCATCCCTATGCGCCAAGCAACCTCGTAGTAACATTTGCGGCTGTCAGCGCGGGGCCAATCGCAGGTGCATTTGCAGCGATTGGTGCCGTCATAACAGCAATCCTCCTCGGTGAACGTAGCGTCCTTGTTGCCACGACCGCTGCCCTCCTCCTCGGCGTTACACTTGGGTCCCTCGTTAAGACACGCTCATCGCTGTGGTCGGCAGCCGCCGTTGCAGCACTGGCGCAGGGCACCGGCGATATCGCGAATCAGTTCGTTAGTGGAGAACCGTTTGACACATCGTTTATACAGACATTCACATTGACCGTTCTGTCCAACGGTCTAGGGATGGGTGTGATTTGGCGGGTAATCCACGATGCGCATGAGCGGGCTCAGGCTGAGTTCCACCGCCTCGCAGCGGAGCAAAGCAGACAGTACGCAGCACAAGCCCAGCTTGAAGCCATCCGGGCAAAGCTGCACCCTCACTTTCTCTTCAACGCACTAAACTCGATTGCAGCCCTCACCGGCATTAATGCAAAGTCTGCGGAGAAGGCTACGGTCGAACTTGGGATGCTGATGCGGACCCTACTTGCCGTCGACCCTGCCGTAGACAACACCCTCCGAACGGAGCTTGCCGCCGTCCGCAATTACATAACGATTGAGCAGTTCCGATTTGGTGATCGGCTTTCGGTGACGTATGAAATCGAGGATGGCGTCCTCGAGTGTCACATCCCGCCTCTATCACTACTCACGCTCGTCGAAAATGCCATCACCCATGGCTTCAGCAAGTCGCTTCGCCCGGCTTCGATGGTCATTGCGGCTCACCAAATAGGAGCATCCGCGATGATCGCGGTTACGGACAATGGAATAGGAATTGTCCGTGCTCAGGATGTGAGAAAGGCGCTGCTCGATACCGCTGAGCGGCCACATGGAATTCAGCTCGTCAATCGACAGCTGGAACTTCGACATGGCCACCGGAGTAGAATCCGTATCTGGTCGAATCCCAATCAAGGAACACTCGTAGCCTTTCAGGTGCCAAACAAATGAAGCTGACATGCGTAATTGTCGATGATGAACCACTCGCTAGAGCCTATCTAAACCGTTTGCTCCTCGCGGCAGGCGTAACGGTTGCGGGTGAAGCTGGGGATGCCGCATCAGCACTCCCTCTTGTACAGAGCACATCACCAGATGTTGTATTTCTCGACATTGAAATGCCCGGGATGAATGGCCTTGATTTCGCCCGTCAGCTACGTGAGCAGCCAGGAATCAATACCGCAGTGGTGTTTGTTACGGGCTATTCGGAGCATGCTGTGGATGCATTCAGCCACCAGGCAACAGACTATCTGCTTAAACCAGTGT
>JAURHZ010000051.1 GCA_030833025.1 Armatimonadota bacterium | reverse complement strand
TGCCATTTAGGACATCTCACGCGATCGTCCACATCGTGGAAAACATTTTCCAAATGTCCTTTCCGGATATCCCTTGCCCGGCAGAGTTATCTCTCGTGCAGCCATCCACCCATATTATTTGCAGTCTGGTGATGGTGTCGCATATTGACATACGTGTATTCACTGAATATAATGAAATATAGTTTGATAGCCGAGGATATTTGAAATGACACCAACTCCAAGAAACCGATTTGAGCGCCGCCGCAACGCATCCCCGATCATGCAGGCTTGTCATGAGCTCCGGCCAAAGCTCATCAGCCGTGTTCGTAAAAGTGGTTGCCCGGCGGATCAAGCGGAAGATGTCGTTCAAAATCTCATCGAGCAGGTTATCCGCGACTACAATCCTGAGCTGAATGACAGCGCATCTGCCTATGTCTGGACACAGCTCCGCTGGCATACGCTGCGCCATCACTCCACTAACGGACGGGATGGAAAGCGCTTTGTCAGTCCATCGGGTGACCTCGAGCTCGCGGACATCCTGGAGGGACAAGTTGCTACTGACCGGATGATTGCTGACATGGTCACAGATTCGAGTGTTGCTACATCGCTGTATGCATCGGTGCCGGTAACCGATTACCCAATCCTGGATGCCATCGGCAATGATTGGACCACCGCGGAGCTGGCAGATGCACTAGGTGTATCGCTTGAAGCCGCTCGGGCCCGAAAGTCTCGCCTCATCAAGACCCTTCGGCAACGCTTCGCTACAGAAGACATCCTTTCCTAGCAAATTTCGCAAAACCTCTCGCACGGATGACGTCTGACTCTCCTGACAGTTGCTATACTTAGAGTGTTCAGGACGGTCAGCGTTGTCCGCCAAACTTGGGAGCTTATTTGCATGCCGAACACCCGTTCCTTACCTGTATCCAAACACATCACGCCCGTACTCCGCCTAGCAGGTTTCTTCGCCATCACCGCCGCATCTGCTCTCCTCTCGATTGCAGCTCCAAGTGGTAACGTAAAGACGGCATCCAAACCTGCAAAGCCAGTACTGGACTACGCACGCGATATCCGCCCCATCCTCGCCCGTAACTGCTTTAGCTGCCATGGCGCAGATGATGGCAAGCGGCAAGTCGGCCTACGTCTTGACACACGCGATGGTGCCATCCAAAAGCTAAAGTCCGGTGGCAGGGCCATCGTGCCCGAAAAGCCTGCCATCAGCGGAATGATGCAGCGCATCGGCGCAACATCCGCCGCGACCCTGATGCCGCCTCCCGAGACAGGTCACAAGGTCACAGCGGGTGAAGCCAAACTTCTCAGCCAGTGGATTGCATCCGGTGCGAAGTACGCTAGTCACTGGGCGTTCTCAAAGCCCGTGCCCGCACCCATCACACCGGGTTCCAAAAACCCGATTGACCCACTCGTCCTCAAAGCCATTCAGGAAAATGGCCTGACGCCCGCACCTGCAGCGGACCGACGAACATGGCTGCGGCGCGTGTCACTCGACATCACGGGGCTTCCACCCACACTTTTTGATGTCCGGACATTTGAAGCAGACAAGTCCCCAAATGCGAAAGAAAAGGTTGTTGACCGCTTACTGGCATCCAAGCATTTTGGCGAAAAGTGGGCGCGTCCTTGGCTTGACCTGGCACGCTATGCCGACTCGGCGGGCTACGGCTCCGATCCTCTACGCACAAACCTCTGGCCCTGGCGCGACTGGGTAATCGATTCCCTCAACCGCAATATCCCGTATGACCAATTCGTAACCCTCCAGCTCGCCGGTGACATCATCCCCGGTGCCACGGATGACACTCGCCTTGCCACCGCATTCCACCGGAACACGATGACCAACACCGAGGGCGGGACATCCGATGAGGAATTCCGTACGGCTGCCGTTAAGGATCGTATTCAGACCACCGTTCAAGGCCTGATGGGTATCACGGTTCAATGTGCACAGTGCCATACCCATAAGTTTGACCCGATCAGCCAGCGGGAGTACTACCAGCTGCTCGCGGTCTTCAACCAGACGATGGACAATGACCAGCCGGATGAGTCACCGCTACTTGCTGTGACTCCGCCATCCCGCCGGGAGCTTGCCGCGCAGCTGGATGCCCGCATTAAGGATGCCGAGGCAAAGCTTGCCGCAAGACCGGCTCAGACGGTCTCCGGCACATCAAAAAGCGCACGCTTTGTACGGGTCACCCAGCCGGGGAATGCATCCTTCCTGATGCTTGCCGAAGTTGAGGTGCTTTCTGGTGGCAAGAACATCGCCATTGGAAAATCAGCGTCCCAAAGCTCGACGGACTACGGTGGACCTGCAAAGCTTGCCATCGATGGCAACCCGGATGGCAACTTCGATCGTAAGTCCACCACGCACACCGCAAGTCAGGACAACCCTTGGTGGGAAGTCGACCTCGGTGCCGCAGTGCAAATTGATAGCATCCGCATTCACCCACGCACCGATGCCCATGTCGGAAAAATGAAGGGCATCCGGATCACCCTCCTAGGTGCTGATCGCAAACCGGTGGCTGAATCAACCATCTCCGATGCGATTATCGCTGCACGAGAAACCATCCCAAGTGGTGATCCAGACCGCATCGCAATCGCAGAGCTGCGTACGCAGCGTGCCGCGATCGGAACCATCCGTGTTCCTGTCATGGTCGAGCTTGCCGCCGAAAAACAGCGCACTAGCACGATGCTGACGCTTGGTAATTTCCAGATGAAGGGTGATGCAGTCAAACCAGCTGTTCCTGCCGCATTTGGAAAATTCCCAGCCGATGCTCCAGTCAACCGCCTTGGTGTTGCGAAATGGCTTTTCAGCCGTGACAACCCTCTGACCGCACGCGTTGCAGTCAACCGTATCTGGGCACAGCTCTTCGGTCGTGGCATCGTCGAAACCGAAGAGGACTTCGGAATCCAAGGAGCCCTCCCGTCAAATCAGGCGCTCATCGACCAGCTGGCCGTGATGTTTATGCACGACTGGAATGTCAAAGAGCTCATCCGCGAAATCGTGCTTACCGACACCTATGGCCGTAGCTCACTCGCAAGTCCTGTAGCTGAGCAACGTGACCCGCGAAACATTCACTTGTCGCATTACCCACGCCGCCGCCTGGATGCAGAAGGCGTTCGGGACCAATCACTCGCCCTCTCGGGTCTGCTTTGCTCAACGATTGGCGGACCGAGTGTTTATCCACCACAACCCGACGGGCTCTGGCAGGCAGCATTTAACGGTGAGCGGAACTACCCTACATCTATGGGGGATGATCGCTACCGCCGAGGCCTCTACACCTTCTGGCGCCGTACCGTTCCGTATCCAAGTATGGCGACATTCGATGCGCCTAGCCGTGAAGCGTGTACCCTCCGGCGTCAGCCAACGAATACGCCTTTGCAAGCCCTCGTTACGCTGAATGACCCTGCTTACATCGAGTTTGCACAAGGCTTTGCTATTCGAGTGATAACGGAAAGCCATGGAACAGACCGCCAACGTGCTGCGTGGGCGCTCGAAAATGCTACTTTGCAAAAGCCAACATCCAAACAAATTGATGCCGTCGTTGCGCTGCTAAGTGCAGAGCGGACAAGGCTTAAAAAGGACATGGACAGCGCAAAGCAGCTTGCCGATCCACCAGCGCACCCGATGCCAAAGTCGCTTGACATGGTAGATGTTGCCGCTTGGACCGTTACATCCAACGTCATCCTCAACCTCGACCACGTTCTGACGATCAACTAGAGAGCAAAACTGCCACCATGAAAATCGATACACAACACCCCATCTGGCTGGCCGGCGAGGCTGGGACACGCCGTGAGCTCCTGAAAGGCGCAGGCCTTGGCCTTGGTGCGATGGCGCTAGGCTCGCTGATGGCCGATGAAGCTACGGCTGCACCAAAGGTCCAACCGAATGGCATTCCGCCGATCCCAAAGAAGAAGGCCCGTGCCAAGGCAGTCATCTACCTCCATATGAGTGGCGCGCCTCCAACACTCGACTGCTTTGACTACAAGCCAACCCTCAAGCGTCTCGATCGCCAGAACTGCCCTGCTGAGCTGATGAAAGGGGAACGCTTCGCGTTCATTCAAGGCGTTCCGAAAATTCTTGCATCCCCGCATACATTTGCCCAGTATGGCAAAGCCGGGATGTGGGTGAGTTCTCAGCTGCCACATACATCCAAAATCGCTGATGAAATCACGCTGGTTCGCTCAATGGTCACCGATCAGATCAACCATGCACCCGCGGAGATGTTTATTTACACTGGGAATGCTTTTCCCGGAAACGCATCGATGGGCTCTTGGATCACCTATGGCCTTGGCTCATCAAACAAAAACCTCCCCGGATTTGTAGTCTTGCTCAGCGGTGGAACCGACCCAACCGGAGGAAAGAGCATCTGGAGCAGTGGCTTCCTGCCATCCGTTTATCAGGGAGTCCAGTGCCGCGCAGCGGGAGATCCGATTCTCTTCCTCTCAGATCCAAAGGGAATCGACCGCCAGAGCCGCCGCCGTACCCTCGATGCCCTGTCAACACTGAACAAGCTGGACTCAGCGCGAACGGGAGATCGTGAGACCATCGCGCGAACTGAGCAGTATGAGCTCGCATACCGGATGCAAATGGCTGTCCCGGAAGTCACTGACATCCGCAAGGAAAAGCCAGAGACCCTCGAACGCTATGGCATTACCAACCCTGCAGAAGCAAGCTTTGCGAAGAACTGCCTTCTTGCCCGCCGGCTGGTTGAGCAAGGCGTGCGCTATGTGCAGCTTTATGACTGGGGATGGGACATTCACGGAACGGGCCCCGGCGATGACCTGATGACAGCCTTCCCGCAGAAGTGTCAGCAGACCGATAAGGCTGCTGCTGCGCTTGTGATGGACCTCAAGGAGCGTGGTCTCCTCGATGATGTTCTGGTTGTCTGGGGCGGCGAATTTGGCCGCACCCCGATGAACGAGGCGCGCGGAGGTTCGACATATCTCGGTCGTGACCATCACCCACATGCGTTCTGTATGTGGATGGCGGGTGGCGGAATGAAGCAGGGCTATGTCCACGGCGAAACGGATGAACTTGGCTACAAGGTTGCGACCGGAAAGGTCACTGTGCGTGACCTGCAAGCAACCATTTTGGATGCCATGGGACTAGACCCGTATCGCTTGCGCTTCCCATACCAAGGGCTGGACCAGCGACTCATCGGGCCAACAAATGAAGGCCAAGTTCAGAACGCACTTTATCGCTGATACCAGTAGTCGCTTGCCGGTGGGCTAGACATCCCAGTCTTTGGGATCGCCCGCCGGCACCGGATTAACACCCTTGTTGACCTGTTTACGCTTGCTCTGAGCCATCAGGTCCATGAGGGTGCCTGCATACACAAAGATCGCAACCCCGATCGCCGCAAGGTGCATTGTGTGCGTCTGCTGCGCCTGCGATGCGATTGTCTTGCTAACCCGGGTCTTTGCGCTCGTATCAATCTGAGGAGCATCACGCGTTGCAATCGAAATGGAAACGGCTGTGATAAAGGCTGCGAGCAGGGGAACGCCTTTGGTGAACTGTTTAAGCAACAGATGGCCGGCCCCGGGAAGCACCAATGAGATGCCAGTGGCAACGGCCAGCTGGTTTTGAGCTTCTTCGACATCAACCTGCGGGGTTACGGATATCCCAAGCTTTTTCATCGCATCTTCGTCTGCGATCTGAACGGTCATTTTGCCGACTTTTGCTTCACTGGATGCACGGTTAGGATCCGCTGAATGCGCGCGGCGATAGTGCCCAAGGGCTGTTTCCCAGCGCTGCTCACTGGCATCCAAGTCGCCAAGAAGCTCATGTGCAGGCGCAATCAATGCACCGGGGACGTTTGTGTAAGTCGCAATGATGGAGCGCAATGTCTTCCGGGAATCCGTAAACTGTGCCCGCACGCGCTGAAGGTTGGCCTGTGCGATTTGACGCGTGATTTCCTGCTCAGCAGTGAAGAGCGCCGTCCCTTCGAGCATCGGCTTTTCACTAGCGAAACCATCCACCACTACTTCCCCGCTGTGCGCATCCGAGATGGCGACAGAAACCTGCTCCGCTAACGGCTCGGTGACATCAGCAATAACGGGCACAGTCGCGGTTGTCGCAGCTGTAACCAGAGTGGATTCTGTTGGAAGCACATCGTCTGTAGCCAGCTTTGTTGCACACTGACTGCAAAAGTTTGCACCCGGGAGGTTGACCGCGGCGCATGCAGTGCAAACCCGCGGACGCGGGCCGCCACAGCTACCACAAAAGCGGTCGCCGATACCAAACAACCGCCCACACGATGTGCAGGGCGGTTGTTGCGTAGATGTCGAATTCATTTGAGATTCGCTCATAGTTGCATTTGGACGGCACACGCTGTGTGCCAGGTTCCGTTAGTCCTCGTCAGGTTCATCCACCGGGGCAACCTCTTCATCCGCCACGCGGAAGAAGGTCTCTGTCCCTTCGGAATCGTCTTCGTCTTCCTCGTCATCCCACTCGTCCAGCTCATCATCCGACCAATCAGCTTCGGTCGGAAACTCGCCAAACTCATGAGATCCGTTTTCGTCCTCGTCCTCATCGTCATCCCAGTCATCATCCACTGGGCTAACCACAACCGGCTCATCACGTGGGTCACGAACCGGAGGTTGATTCTCCGCCGTCGGTGCAAGCACGCGGTCGAGCGGATAGGTTGGGAGGGAACCAGGATGTGGCGGGAGGGCGCCCTTCGGCTGAACAGTAGTCCAGAAGTCCTCCAGCTTGTAGCGAGCACGTGCCTCTTCACTCATGATGTGAAGGATGACATCGCCGAAGTCAACAAGCACCCACTCCGCAACTTCCTCACCCGAAACGGATGGCTTAGTCAGGTTGTGGTCATCCACCATCTCGAGCACGTGCTCAGCGATGGCGCGGATGTGGGGGACGGCGAGGCCGGTGCAGATAATAAAGAAGTCTGCGATGTTTACTTTGTCACGCAGGTCGATGACAACCGGGTTTTCTGCCTTACGGTCATCAATGGTTTCGAGAATAAGATTCTTCTTCTCGTCGGATGGAATTTGCTGTTTAGCCACTCTGTGCCCTTTTGGTTAATGGAAAATGCCACGCAGCTCATGCGGCATTGTGTGTTTACGATTCTGTGAGATGGTCCAATTCTACCGGAAAGCCCGTCCATCGAACGAAAAAGATTCCGGAGGCGCTAATTACACTGCTTTCTGCTCCTCTAAAGCGCTTCCATACAGCCCGCGGAGCTGTATTTCTCGCAAGACAGCGGGGTGCAACAACGCACTGACATCCTTGCCCGCCATCAACGCATCCCGGACTGCCGTACTGCTGATGTCGACCGGTTCCGGTGTCCCAATTGCATCCGTGACATCCTGCCAAGCCTTCGGCAGCGTCGGAAGAATGGCATCCACACGCGCAAACCCCGGCCGGTCGAATGCGGCAATCCTGACGGTATTACAAATGACATCCGCTTCCCGAAAGGATGCGATTCCAGAAAGGACATCCGCGCCGCAGAGAAACCATAGCTTCGCATTTGGTTCAGCCAGCCGCCTCGCCTCGAGCACGGTTTCAAAGGTAAAGCTTGGTCCCGGACGCTCCGCTTCTATCGTCCAGACATCCATGTCACAAATGTCAGCCGTGGCCGCTTCAGCCAGCGCTACCCGCGCACTCACGGCCGTGACCTTGCTTTGGTCCTTCCACGGAGAGACCTGATTGGGTATCCAGAGGGTGATATCTGCATTGATGGCCGCTGCCGCAAGCGATGCGATCACCGAGTGGGCCCGCGTCGGAGGGTCAAAACTTCCACCGAAAAGCAAAATGCGGGACTTGTTGCGAAACAGCGACTCCGATGTACTCAAGACTTACGCATCATCATCCGAGTCAAGTGTCCGGCTCTGTTCATCCTGTTTGATGATCGCAAGCTGGTAGGCATTAATGGCCGAAAACACACGTAGAAACAATGGAACCCACATCGCAAATGACCAGCTCGGCAAAAACGCCATCGCGGCGATGCCGGCAAACAGCCATGGGAGGCCCTTTTTGTGCTCGCCGATAAGCATGTGCCCAAGCCCAGGCATCAGGAAGGACAAAAATGCAACTAAAAACGGGTTGGCTAGCATGCCGGCGTTGAGGCGTGGTAGCCCTTCCTGATTGGATGCTTGTGCGGCTCCCATTCCTGCTGCACTCCCGCGACCCTCATGAATGCTGTTAATCTGCCGCACGGTTGTGCGCGTGTCGCGAACACCACCGCGTCCGGATGGTGTAGATGGCTGAGGATGGTGTCCGGTCAGGCTCGCAATATAGCCAACTGGGAAGTCTGTCCCACATTTCATACAGAACGTAAAGCGTGTACTGGTGGTGCGCTGGCACTTTGGACAAATGACATCCACGGCTTGGGGAGTGGTTTGTGACGATGCCGGTGATGGCGTCAGTGTCGGTGCTCCTTGGCGGTTGGCTCGTCGTCCAGTTTCCGGTAATGGATGCCGCTTTCTGCCACTTGCATCTATCGTTGGTGCTGCGTTCTGATCCCTTCGCTGCTGTTCCATCACAACTTGTGGAGGCAATGGAATACTGCCCGGGGCAGAACGGCGAACAGGCGGGATATCTTCAACGCGGCTCGAGCCTATTACTTGCTCGAAAATCTCATCGTCGGCAGGTGTACTGTCGAGGATGGGAGTTGGCTCCTGAATCGGTTCGTCCGTTAGCGCCGCTGCAGCATCGATGGCAACGTTTGAGGCAACCGCGACAGCTTCTTCAGTCATATCAAAAGCTGGTGGGTCGGGTTGCGTAGCCAGATCATCCCCTAAGTCAAACAGCTGCACAGCTTGGGGTGCTGGAGCTTCCTGAGAGTCTTGGGTTGCCGTTTCAGGCACATCTTCCGTGCCTATGACCGGCGCAACCGCGTCATCAACAGGATCTGGGGTGGCTACGTCGGAATCGGTGATGGTGACATCTTCGACCACAACCTCATCGGCAGACGATGCGGGTGTGGGCGCTTGGGATGACATTTCGGGGCCGTTTTCCATGGGGTTTCACTGACTCGCGGGTGAGGCGATTGTAGCATGATTGATACGTGTGGCTCACGGTATTCGTTCCGCCGCAAGCCACACACCGATATCAAATCTGAAACATTTAGCAGTGAAAGCTATGCGAGAATTGGCTTGATGACAGTCGCACCCTCGACGCCTGTCAGCTTTGCATCCAAGCCTTGGAACTTGAAACTAAAGGCGTTATGGTTGATACCGAACTGATGCAGCATCGTCGCGTGGAGGTCGTGCACAGTTGTGATGTTCTCGACGGCTGCATAGCCGAGGTCATCCGATGCGCCATAGACCATCCCACCCTTAATACCTGCGCCAGCAAGCCAGACCGTCATCGCTTTGTTATGGTGATCACGCCCGGAGCCGCCCTGTGACATCGGGGTCCGGCTAAACTCGCCAGCCCAGACAATCAGGGTGTCATCGAACATCCCGCGGCGCTTCAGGTCTGTGATCAACGCCATACACGCGCGGTCGATTTCCTCACCCTTGAAGACGATTTCGTTCTTGATGCCGCCGTGGTGGTCCCAGTCTTTGTGATACAGCTGGATAAATCGAACTCCCTTTTCCGCAAGGCGCCGCGCGAGCAGACAGTTGCTCGCAAAGCTTCCATCCCCGGGCGTACAGCCGTAAAGCTCAAGCGTTTCCTTGGATTCTTTGGAGAGGTCCATGAGGTCTGGAACGCTTGCCTGCATTTGAAATGCGAGCTCATACTGCGCAACACGGGTGGCAACCTCAGGGTCATCCACAAAGGTATTGTGATGTTTATTCAGGGCATTGATGGCCTGAATGTCCATCCCCTGGCGGTCACGTGTAACGCCTTGTGGGTTGGTTAGATAGAGAACTGGATCGCCCTTGCCGCGGAGCTGGACACCCTGGTACTTGCTTGGCAAAAAGCCACTCGACCACTGGCGTGCGGCGATGGGCTGGTTCTGACCGCCACGCCCTAGCGATGTCAAGACAACAAATCCAGGCAAATCCTTGGCGGCATTTCCGAGGCCGTAGGTCAGCCAGGAACCCATGCTAGGCCGCCCCGCGATCTGCGAGCCGGTGTTCATAAACATGTGGGCCGGGTCGTGGTTAATGGCATCGGTTGTCATCGAACGAATCAGACAAATGTCATCAATGACCGAGCCGATTTTTGGGAACAGCGAGCAGATTTCGATTTGGTTTTTGCCAAACTTCTGAAACGGATGCTGTGGGCCAAAACAAATCAGCGGTGCACCTTGCAGCTGGGCGATTTGTTGACCTCGGGTCATCGATTCTGGCATCGGCTTACCGTTCATCTCGGCAAGCTTAGGCTTTGGGTCAAAGGTTTCGAGGTGGCTTGGCCCGCCGGCCATACTCAGCCAGATCACCCGCTTGGCTTTCCCCCGCCCGTTTAGCGCTTTGCTTCCGGCGAGGGCTCCGCCTGTCTGAGGATTGACAACGCCTGCGACGCCGGGGAGGCCTAGCGATGCCAGAGCAACGAGACCAAGTCCTTGTGTGGTCCGGCCAAGCAGCGCGCGACGGGTCATTTGCTGGGCTTCCGCCTGTTTCAGCTCATCCTGAATATTGATTGGTTGGCTCATTGTCGTGTAATCGTTTCGTGGAGGTTAATGAGAATGCGTGCGATGTGGGACCAGGCGGCGAGCTCCGGTTTGTCACTGCCATCCGGGACCGGGGCAAGGCCCGTCTTAAGGTAAGCATCCGCAGCCGCAGGGTCCGCCTTGTAGCTGGCTAGATGCTTGTCAAAGACACCGCGTAGAGTCGCGAGCTCAGCTGGCGCAGGGTTGCGCTGGAGCGCTGTTTGGAACGCCCAAGTGATGCGCTCCGCGGTTCCACCCTTTGCTTCCTTCTGGATGCGAGCACCAAATGCGCGCGCAGCCTCCACATACGTCGGGTCGTTCAAGAGGACAAGCGCCTGCTGCGGAATATTCGAACGGTTGCGCTCGGCTGTACATTCCTCGCGGCTAGGGGCATCGAATGCAAGCATACTTGGATGCAAGAAGCTGCGTTGCCACCATGTGTACAAGCCGCGGCGCCACTGGCTCTCACCCTTGTCGGCAACCCAGTCGCGAACCGGGAAGTTGAGGTTTTCCCAGTAGCGCTCGGGTTGATATGGCTTGACGCTTGGGCCACCGATTTTCGGAACCAGTAGTCCTGCAAGCTGTAGCGCAGTGTCGCGAACCTCTTCGGCCTCGAGACGCGGACGGCTTTGGCGGGCGAGCTCACGGTTTTCCGGGTCACGCGCCATCAGGGCCTTACTTGCCGTCGAGACCTGCTTGTACGTCGCCGATGTCACTATCAAGCGCACCATGTGCTTGGTGTCCCAGCCGCTTTCGCGGAACTCGACGGCTAGATAGTCGAGGAGAGCCGGGTTGGTAGGTGGTGCGCCTTGAGCACCGAGGTCATCCAAGACTTTGCTGATGCCATTGCCGAAGAATTGCTTCCACGTGCGGTTCATCACGGTACGGGCCGTTAGCGGGTTCTTCGGACTGAGAATCCAGTCTGCAAGGTCTAGGCGTGTCAACTTGTCTTTCTTCGGGAGGCCAAGCGTGCCGAGGAATGCTGGCGTCGCTGGACCAACGACTTCGCCGGTTT
>JAURHZ010000050.1 GCA_030833025.1 Armatimonadota bacterium | reverse complement strand
CCCAGCAAGAGATGACAATACCGTTGTCGTACGGCACATAAATTCTTCAGTCCCGCGTCCGTGATCGAGGAGCTTGCCCCCGGGATGATTCCCATCCGTTGGCATAATGGTAAGCACCCGAAACACGCCATGCCTTGCCTTACGTGTGGCGGCGGTCAGCGTCGTGTTATGTACTTCAACACGGGTTGTCTGAAATCGTTTGCGAAATGCGGGTAGCTCTGCTTCGGGCGGGAGGTCCAATGTTGACACACGCTGGGCCAAAAGCCGATCAGCAAGCTCAACTGCCACGCCATGCACAAAGTAACGCTCATGTTCAAGAACATCTACCGTCTGGGAACCCATATCCGTGCACCAGACATCATCCCTGTCCATCTGAGCACGCATGTCCACAGCAGCATCCGGGGAATCGAAAAACGCGTACTCAAACTTGGCAGACCTGCGGGCGAGCGAGAGGTGCCTCAAGTCCGATAGAGATGCCATATTTGCTATCCTACCCTTAGTTGAACACGCAATGAGTTATCAAAATTTCACAGGGGATTTTCGTAAGGCAATGCAGGTTTTCCGTAATGTCGTCCCGCTTTGAGACTGGATGTTTGTATAGCCCTGCATAACCCATATCACTGTCCTATACCGCTCAATATCGTCAGACGTTACACTCATCATATGGAAATCTGTTTGGTTGGCGGCTCTGGCATCATCTCTACATCTGTGACCAAGCTGCTTCTCACACGAGGGCATACCGTCACGTGCGTCACACGTGGGAATCGGCCCCTCCCGGATGGCGTTGAGCCGATAGTTGTCGAAAACATCAGTGATGGCACACTCGCAAGAGAAGTTCGCTATCGTCACTTCGATGCTGTGGTGGATTTTTTGACATTCGATGCCGACGATGCATCCAGAGCGATCTCAATTTGGGCAGGCCGAACAGACCAGTATGTCTTTATTAGCTCCGCGAGCTGCTACAAAAAGCCTGCGGGATGCCCGTTCATCACAGAGAGCACTCCCCTAGCAAACCCGCATTGGGATTACAGTCGTAAGAAGATTGCGGCTGAGCTGATATTTGATACCGCAGCGCGCGAGGCAGACTTTCCGCTGGTCACTGTGCGGCCATCGCTCACCTATGGCGACCACCACATCCCGCTAATTCTTAACAGCTGGACCCACCCGTATACAATCATCGACCGGATGAAGCGTGGGCAGCCGGTAATCCTCCCCGGGGATGGTGCATCTTTGTGGACGATTACCCACGCGGATGACTTTGCTTTTGGCCTCGCCGGCCTTCTTGGGAATCCGCAAACCCTTGGGCATGCGTTTCACATCACATCGGATGAATCCATCACCTGGCGCCAAGCCTACGAAATGGCTGCATCGGCATTCAATGCCCCATTTATACCCGTTGAGATTTCCAGCCACACGCTTGCAAAGGCCTATCCAGACTGGGAAGGAACGCTCCTCGGCGACAAGGCCATCAGCGTTGTATTCGATAACAGCAAGATCAAACGGTTTGTGCCCGGGTTTACAGCAAGCATTGGGTTTGCCGAAGGGATGCGCCGTGCTGCAAAGTGGTTTACAGAACACCCAGGTTTCCGCACGACGGAGCCTGCTGTGGATGCTCGTCATACGCAGCTTGCCGGGATGTACCACGAGCTGGAAGCGGCATTGGTTGCGCGTATACAGCGCGGGGATGCAGTGCGTTAGGCGATTAAAGGTTACTGGCCAGCTCCCGGAGTGCATCCGAGCTGGCTTTCTCTTCGGTCATGGCGCGCTGTAACTCTGCCATCCGCTCTTGTGTCTGGTTTGCCGGATCGCGACGCAGTAGCGCCGTTTGTACATCGACGGTGCCACACGCAACGGCGTAGCGGACAATAGCCTCCCGCATGGACGATGCCTTTGCGAGCAACATATCAGCGTGACTCCGCGACATATCCAGGTCGCCAAGTGCGGCATCACGCTCATTTTCGAGGTAACCAACCTGCGCTTCGAGGGTCGAAACGAGCTGCTGGAGGCGATCCACCTCAGATGCGCTTGCGGCAGTTTGCTTAATCGATGTCAGCTCGGCTGCCATGATGTCCAGCTGGGCATCGGTTGCCTGATGGGCATCATCAACACTCTGTCGCAGCACAGCAAGGGCAGTTTCGAGTTTCGTGATTTGTTCGTCCATCTTGTCCTCCATCATCGACCGCAAACAGGATGCATGCAAGTCTTATTCCGTAACCGTGACTGCATTTATCATGCCGCGTTTAAGAGCTTTTCAGCGTGTACGCAAATCATCCACAAAAGTGCCGGCTTTGGTACAATTGCACCAATACCCGGACATTGGATTCCTCCATGAAAGAGCATCGGGATACCGACCGTTTACCAACATGCCAGCGGTACGGTAATTGCAGAATCAGAAAGTAATCATGCCCGAATCATCCGATGTCACCAAGCTGGGAACATTTTCATTCGACCGCGACCTTAGGTTTACGTGGTTGGATGATGGTGATGCGACTGACCTGCTTGGGCAGAGTATCTGGACGATTATTGGTGGGCCATGGCGTCAGGCGCTTTACCGTGCCCTCAAGTCCATCGCACGCGGACACAGCACCGTCGATGAAACCGTTATCGTGGCAGACAGAAAGGTCACTGCGCATCTTTCCCGCACTGATGGCGGCTACGAGGCCAGCTTTACGATTACGGGGATGGGCGGCACCGTCCCAACGCTGATTGCTCCTGTCACGCAAGAGAGCATCCATATTGCAACACCGCCAGAAGGTGATGATTTCTTTGTCCGCGCAGCGGATTTGCTCTGTGTTTTGACGGTGCCAGATGGCCGGCTCAAGCGGATCAACCCTGCTTGGGAGCGCGCACTCGGCTTCCCCGTGGCGGCACTCGAAGGAAAACGCCTTGAGGATCTCATCCACTTGGATGACCAGCCAGAAGTGGCTGCCGCACTGGCGATGCCCACAAGTGACCCGAGCCCGCGGCGCTTTACGTGCCGATTGAAGTCCGCCAGCGGCGAGCTACGCTACCTCCAGTGGAGCGCGGCCGTTGGTCAAAATGGTGGTGAGCTGTATGCTGCGGCCCGGGATGTCACCGAACACCGGGTAGCAGAAGCCGCAATCCGCCGACAGATTTACCGTGACCCGCTGACCCAGCTTCACAACCGACGCTACCTCGAGGATCAGCTCGGTGAAGCGCTTGCCGCCGGAAATGACAGTCCGCTCGCATTGTTGTTTATTGACTTGGACCGCTTTAAGCCCATTAACGATGCGCTCGGCCACGATGTCGGTGACCAAGTGCTGCAGGTCGTTGCAAGGCGTCTCGAGCAGACACTTCGTGCTGAAGACGTTGTCGCGCGCCTCGGTGGGGATGAATTTGTGGCCCTGTTACCGCGTATTGCGGCGCTCGGGGATGCTGCATTGGTCGCGCAAAAGCTGCTAGAGGCACTCCAACAGCCATGCCATATCGCGGGGCAAGACTTGGTGCTCTCAGCGAGCATCGGCATTTCGATCGCACCACTCCATGGTCGTGAACCCCTGACGCTGATGAAGCTTGCAGATGCCGCGATGTATCAGGCTAAGCGCGATGGCCGTGGCGGGTATGCGGTTTACCAAGCGGAAGCTGATGAGAGTGGTGTCGACCCTCTGTTACGGCTTCAGCTCGAAAGCAGACTTGGACAGGCGGTCGAACGCAACGAACTTCGGCTGCATTACCAGCCACAAATCGATGCGACTACGGGCGCAGTCATGGGCTTTGAGGCATTGCTACGCTGGCAACCGGATGGCATGGGCATCGTTCCCGCAGGGGCATTTTTGCCTGTCGCCGAAGAAATGGGCCTCTTAGTCAGCATGGGCGAGTGGGCGATCGATGAAGCATGCCGCCAGGCGAGTGAGTGGTCTGGAGCTATGGACGGTTTGCAAATGTCGATTAACCTCTCGGCACGCCAGCTGAACGACCCACAGCTTGCGGACAAAGTCGAACGTGCGTTGCGTGAGAGTAACCTCGACCCAGCCAATGTCGAACTCGAGCTCACCGAAACGGTACTCGCACGTGGCGGAGACCAAATGCGGGAAACCCTTGGCCGCCTACACGAGCTCGGTGTCCGCCTTTGTCTGGATGACTTTGGTACGGGCTACGCAAATTTTGCCTACATCTCAAACCTCAAACTTGATCGCTTGAAGATTGACCGCAGCTTGGTGATGAACATTTGTGGAAATGAGAAGGATGAAATGGTTGTGCGGGCCATCGTAGGTCTTGCGCACACACTTGGGATGAAGGTTGTGGCGGAAGGGGTTGAAACCCAGGAACAGTATGACAAACTGGTTCTTCTTGGGTGCGATATTTTGCAGGGCTTCTTCTTTAGCCGTCCGCTGCCACCGGCTGAGATTCCGCGGATGCTGCCAGCAAAGAGCTGACATTCTTTGCGTAAACTTTGGGTGATGCCGCAATCATCACGCGAAAATATGGTGGAGTGACAAATGTGCATCCGCAAGCGGATAATAGGCACAAGCACGCATGATTTTTAACACCATCACGTACTTTGCAGCCTTTTTGCTCCCAGCTGCAATCCTTATCAGACGACTGTCGCTGATTGGTCGTGAGTGGCTGGTTGCTGTTATCGGGGCACTGTTCTTTGTAACGTTCTCCATAACGAGCGTCGGGGGTATACCAGGAGCTCTTTGCCTTGGTCTGTTGCTTGCGATCAGTTTGTTGACGCTTGCCGTGATGCGCAAGGGCAGCAAAGTGGGCTTGGCACTGGTCCTCATAGCGTCTCTGGCCACCCTTGGCTTTTTCAAATACAGCAACTTCTTTCTGACATCGGTGATTGGTCTTTCTAAGCAGCATCCCCTGTATTGGAAGGATGCCTTTCTCCCGCTCGGCATTTCGTTTTTCACATTTGAGTTTGTGCACTATGCCGTGGATGTCTATCAAGGAAAGGCAGAGCCGGTTCGACCGGGGAAGTTTCTGGCATTCATCCTCTTCTTTCCGACGATGGTCGCAGGGCCGATTAAGCGGATTCAAGACTTCTCTCTCGAGATCAACCCGGCGGGTTCACGGGATGCACTTTCGGATTGGCACCGCGGTATCACGCGTGTCCTTGTCGGGTTGGCGAAAAAATTTGCGATTGCTGACTTATTGACAGCCATAACAGACCACCTTGTGCAGAGCGATATTGTCGCAGCCAACCATCGGATACTCCCGGTAATCTGGATTTTCGCCTATGGCATCAAGATTTACATCGACTTCAGCGCATACTCAGATATTGCGATTGGATCAAGCCGCATTCTTGGTATCAAGGTCCCGGAGAATTTTGACAATCCATACGGCAAAACAAACATCGCGCAGTTCTGGCAGCACTGGCATATGTCGCTCTACCGCTGGCTGGTTGACTATGTTTTTATTCCCTGTGGAGGTTCGCGGGGAAGCGCGGTGGCGACCTATCGCAATACTTGGATTGTGATGTTGGTCTCAGGTTTGTGGCATGGAGCTGGATGGCAGTTCGTGATCTGGGGAGCGTGGCATGCACTTGGCCTGAGTGTGCACCGGCTTTGGAGCCGCGGCGGTGCGAGCGCGTGGCTGGCATCGCGTATTCCGGTAACGATTCTGGTTCCCATCAGCTGGGTGGTCACATTTGTGTATGTCAACCTTGGGTGGTCGTTCTTCGCGATGGACTTCCAAACGGCGATGCTTTGGTGGAGAAAGGTGCTACTTGGATGACCATCAAGCAACGTCTTCGCGCACTGATTGACTGCTTAACGGGTAAGACAACCGACTTGCCTGCATCCGGGATACTCGGCTATCGTTCCCTCTTGTGGCCCATCTGGTGGGTGATTTTGTTCGCAATCATCTGCGTGTTCTCAGGGCAATCGAGCAAGTTCATTTACATCGACTTTTGATGTTTCCCCGGACCTGCAAACATATGCTTGGCCCGGGGAATGTTTAGGAAGCGATTACTCGATCACTTGGAGCTGCTTTAGGAGCGATATTTCGAGCTCGGGCTGGCCTTTGTAATCGATGCACTTTCCTGTGACGACAACCTGCTTGTCCTTGAGTTTACGTAGATCCGGGAAGTTTGCGAAGTCCTTGGCCTTGATGGCGACCGTAATGGCATCTTTGTAATTTGTCGCGAAGTTCAATAACACAATTGAGTGGGACTTTGGTGCAAACACGGAATAGACCTTGCCAGTGATCGTAATTTCCTTGCCAGTCTTATCCTTAAATGCGAGCAGATCGCTGGCGTGGATGGCCTTTTTGACAACATCTGCTTCGGGCTTTACGCCTGCAAACTTCTTGTCCTTTGCTGCAACAGCCGATTGTGCAGGTTTGGCAGCGTCCTGTGTGTCTTGGGCAAAGCCCGTTGCAATAGGGAGGAGCGTGGCGATTCCGAGTGCCACGACGGCGATAATCGAGGAGAGCGGTGCATTCATGGGTAGATTCTATCCGCAGCGATGATTCTGCCAAACCAGCGTGCGCGGCCCCTCTCAGGATGCACCGCCTCCTGTAATTGCGTTATTATTCATCCGTAGAATTGCCGACGCCGGCAATGTAGGAGGTTTCCCATGCGACGACGCTTATTCCTGGCATCCTGTGCCGCTGCCGCGCTGATTGCCGGCTGTACTCCAGCGGGTGATGCCGGTAAGACCGGTGCTGATTCTGCCGCAAAGCCGGGGCAGAAGACATTTGCGATGATCCCCAAGGGCCTTACCCACGTTTTTTGGCAGACCGTCCACGCCGGTGGTGACCGCGGTGGCAAAGAGTTTGGCTACAACATCAAGTGGGATGGCGCTCAAAAGGAATCGGATACATCCGGGCAGATCGCTGTCGTCGAAAATGCGATTGCAGCTAAAGTGGATGGCATCCTCCTCGCACCACTCGACAAATCCGCCCTCTCAAATGTCATCAAGAAGGCAAAAGAAGCAAACATCCCAGTGGTTCTCTTTGACTCCGCAGCGGATGTCCCTGAAGACTCCTATGTCAGTTTCACCGCCACCGACAACAAAAAGGGTGGCGAGCTGGCCGCTGAGCGTCTCATCAAGTCTGGTGTGACGACCGGCAAGGTCGGGATGATCATGATGGCAGCAAATGCCGCATCGGTGAATGATCGCGAAAATGGCTTCGAAGAGTATCTCAAGAAGAATGCACCGGGTATCAAGATTGTCAAATCCAACTTTGGTATGTCCGACCGTGCGAAGAGCCAGCAGGTTACCGAAGACCTTTTGACCAAGGATCCAGATGTTGTTGCTATCTACGCTCCAGCTGAACCAACGATTGTCGGAGCCCTGCAAGCAGTCAAGAACCGCAACCTTCTGGGCAAGATCAAGCTGATTGGCTTCGATATCACGACCCAGCTCGATGAAGCAGTCGTCAAGGGTGACATCGATGCCCTAATTCTGCAGAATCCTGAGAACATGGGCTATGCCGCTGTAAAGGCGATGCACGAGCATTTGACTGGCAAGTCGCCAGCGAAGACGATTGACACAGGCTGCGTCGTGATGACCAAGGAGAATGCAGAAACTCCTGAAGTCAAGGCACTGCGCCCGGCTGCAAAGTAGCCTGCCTGAATGGCAGACTGGCTGACCCTTAAGGGTATTGAAAAATCGTTCGGCAGCGCCGTCAAGGCGCTGAAGGGCGTCGACTTCCGTATCGGGCAGGGCGAGATCATCGCCCTGCTTGGTGAAAATGGTGCGGGAAAATCTACGCTGCTCAAGGCCATCACCGGTCTGCAGCCACCAGATACCGGTGATGTCCGCTGGCTGGATCAACCTATCGCCCTGAGTAGCCCTGCAAAGGCAGCTGCACTTGGCATCCAAATGGTCTACCAAGAGCTCAACCTCTCGCCACACCTCTCGGTTGCAGCCAATATCTGCCTGGGTAACGAGCCGACCAAATTCGGCATCATCGATCATAAAGCCGTCTATCAACGCGCAAAGGAAGTCTTGGATGCCCATGGCTTTGCGATTGATCCAGCGGCGATGGTCGATTCCCTTGGTCCCGCACAGCGCCAGCTGGTCGAGATTGCAAAGGCTCTCGCCCGGGATGCAAAGGTTTTATTGCTGGATGAACCGACATCCAGTCTTGGCGAGCAAGATATTTTGTCGCTCTTTGAGACGCTGCGAGACCTCCGTGCCAAGGGCCTTGGCATTGTGTATGTCAGCCACCGCCTCCCTGAGTGTTTTGCGATTAGTGATAGGTTTGTCATCCTCCGTGATGGCGAGCTGGTCTACGAAGCCAACACAGCCGAAACCGATACGAGTAAGGTTGTCAAGGCAATGGTTGGGCGCGACCTCAAGGACTTTTACCCGCGCGCAGCGATTGAGCCGGGGGCTGTCAAGGTCGCTATCGACCTTCCAGGCTTTAAGCTTGACATCCACGCAGGGGAAGTTATTGGTATTGCGGGCCTCACGGGCTCCGGTCGCTCACGTACCCTACGGACCCTCTTTGGTCTTGAACCATCTACCGGAACGCTCTACATTGATGGCAAGGCAGTTCAGCTGGGAAAAGGTCCACACATTTGCATTGATGCAGGTGTTGGACTGCTAACCGAAGACCGCAAAAAAACAGGTCTCGCGCTGGCATTACCGATACGGCATAACACAACGCTTGCGGGGCTGGACAAGGTGACCCCTGGCCCTTGGCTCCTCCATGGTCCCGATAAGTCCGCCACGCAGACGCAGGTCACCGCACTCGCGGTCAAGACACCATCTACGGAAAATGCCGTTGGCAATCTCTCCGGTGGCAATCAGCAAAAGGTTGTCCTTGGGCGCTGGCTGCACGCAGAGAGTACTGTTTTGCTGTTCGATGAACCGACGCGCGGAGTGGATGTCGGCAGCAAGGTTGAGATTTACGAGCGGATGAACGATGTGACGCGTAAGGGCTCCGTCGTTGTATTGGTCAGTTCCGAGATTCCTGAGCTCCTCGGGATGAGCGACCGTATAGCCGTTTTGTTCCACGGAAAGCTTGTCACGGTCATCAGCCGCGCGGATGCAACCCCTGAGCGCGTCCTCCACTGGATGATGACCGGGCGCGATATCGACCCAACTGACACGGCAGCTCAGCCACACCAGGAAGCCCATTCATGACACTCGCTAAACGCCTCCTCCCAGCCGTCTCCCTGATACTGCTGTTTCTTTTCTTTGCATCCCAGTCCGCTCCTTTCCGGAGCATGGATAACATCACCAATATCGTCGGGCAGAACGCCTGGCTACTGATTGCATCGATGGGGATGACCATCGTTATCCTAGGTGGTGGCATTGACCTATCGGTCGGGTCGGTGATGGCATTCTGCGGTGTCGTCAGCGTCCACCTAATGGTCAACATGAAGGTCCCAGTTCCGCTGGCGATGCTTGCGGGGCTAGCGGCCGGCGGTGTAGCCGGTGCGATCAATGGTCTTCTCGTCACAAAGCTACGGATTCCAGCGTTTATTACGACCCTCGGAATGCTCCTTATCGCGCGTGGTGCTTCCTTGTCGCTGGCAAAGGGCGTCACCGTCGATGGCGCCCCAGAAGCATTTATGCAGTTTGCTGGTGGCAAGGTGATGAACATCCCGACGCCGCTGGTGATGACCGTTGCGATTGCGGGTGTTGTTGCGCTGGCGATGCACTTTACGAAGTTTGGTCGCTATGTTCAGGCGATTGGTTCGAATGCAGAAGCCGCGCGTGTTAGCGGTGTTCCCGTCCATAAAACGCTGCTCTGGACGTATATCCTTGGTGGTGTTTTCGCAGGTTTCGCTGGGCTTGTTGAGGCGGCGCGCCAGGGCTCTGGAAACCCGACGAGTGCGGAAGGCTATGAGCTGGATGTTGTCACGGCAGTTGTCGTCGGAGGTGCGAGCCTCTCGGGCGGCGAAGGGCGTGTCAGCGGCACGATTCTTGGCGTTCTCCTGGTCGCATTCCTCCGCAATGGACTCAACCTCATCGGCGTTGAACCATTTCTGCAGAAAGCCTATATCGGCGCTCTGATTCTCGCCGCGGTAGCCTTCGATCAATGGGCACGCCGTAAGTCGGCAGCCTAGGAACCAAACATGTCCGAGCAAGCGCTTTCGGCTAGTCTTTCGTCACCGCTTCCGGAGCTCCTGCGGGACTTTAGTGGCAAGCAAGTAACGACATCCGGACAATGGAAGCGCTTCCGTAAGGACATCATTAAGCGCATCCAAGATGAGATGTACGGTGCCCTTCCTGTCATACCCGCAGGCATCGCTTTTGAGGTCACAAACGAGTTCACCGATGCCCTAGGAGGCACGGCAACCTGCCGGCTGGTGCGGATTCATTTTGATGACCTAGATGCACCAAGCATCCACTTGATTCTCTTCACACCGAACAAGCGTCGCGGAAAAGTACCCTGTTTTCTCACGCTTGGCTTTTGCGGAAACCATGCTCTGACCTCCGATGTGCGGGTGCCTGAGCGGGCAGGCTGGAACTTTGGAAGCTGTAAAGGTCGTGGCTCGCTTGCAGCTGAGTGGCAGCTCGAGCGAACGATTGCGCGTGGCTATGCCATCGCGCATATTTGCTACGCAGATATCGATGAAGACCGTGTCGACCACGAGGGAGGAATCCGGACGTGGGAAGACCGCATCGCAGGGAAGCCCAAACAAACAATCAATCGCGGCTCGGTCGCAGCTTGGGCTTGGGGTGTCCACCGGGCGGTTGATTATCTGGTCACCGATACCAAAGTCAACGGAAAGCGCATCGCGATTATGGGCCATTCGCGAAATGGCAAAGCGGCACTGCTTGCCGGCGCCACGGATGAACGTATCGCGCTGGTGATTCCGCATCAAAGTGGGTGTGGCGGCGCCGCACCAAGTCGAGGAACCATCGGTGAAAAGGTCGCGGATATCAACAAGCGCTTCCCACATTGGTTCAATGCGAAGTTCAAGACCTATTCCGATACACCAGAGCGGCTACCGTTTGACCAACATCATGTCATCGCGTGTATTGCACCGCGCCCAGTGCTTATCTCAAATGCCGTGCAAGATACGTGGGCAAACCCCGATGGCCAGTTTGAAGCCCTCCGGGCGGCCCAGCCAGCTTGGGCGCTACTGGGTAAAAGCGACACTGGAATCCCCGATGTAGTGACGCAAGGCAAGGTCAGTCTTGGTCGTCAAGGTACATTCCTGCGCGCCGGAAGTCACGCGGTGACCGCGGATGACTGGGCAGCGTTTTTAGACTACGCGGACCGCTGGCTTTAGCAATTATTACCAGCCGATCAGATAGCGGGAGTACTTGCCGGCAACCTTTCGGATGGCAAGCGCACACAGGATGCTGCTTCCGAGAATGATGGCGACGGCGATTGGTAGCGCCAGTCCGCCGTTCAGAAATGCATGGTACTTCCATGTCCGAAGCCAGATATCAAGCACATATGGGTGAAGAAAGAAGACAGCGAAGCTGGATGCTGCCAGTAACCCAATGACTTTGCTGTCGCGGCGGTCAAACCACTGCAGGGCATAAAGGAGCCAGCCACACAGCGTGATTTTCTGAATGAGCTGGAGATCGATGTTGGAAATGCTGCCGAATGCCCTGTGGTACGAGCCCGTGTTCGCATGCAAAAAAGCCTGTAGCGCAGCAAGACCCAGCGCCACAACCAGGAGCTTTATGTGGTGACGGGACAGAAATGCCATCAGGCGTTGTCGGTGTACAGACGCAACAATGCCCGCGAGGTAGA